>CANGHQ010000231.1 GCA_947453585.1 Burkholderiales bacterium
CATCCCGTAGACGGCGGTGACCTGGGCGGCCACATCGGCTCGTTTGCTTCGCTGGCCAGCCTGTTTGGCGCGGGCTTTAACCACTTTTGGCACGCCGAGAGTGAAAACCACGGCGGCGACTGCCTGTATATCCAGGGCCACGTGTCCCCCGGCGTATACGCCCGTGCTTACCTTGAAGGCCGCTTGACCGAAGAGCAGCTGCTCAACTTCCGCCAAGAGGTAGACGGCAAGGGCTTGTCGAGCTACCCGCACCCCAAGCTGATGCCAGAGTTTTGGCAGTTCCCCACCGTGTCTATGGGCCTGGGCCCGTTGATGGCGATTTACCAAGCGCGCTTTTTAAAGTATCTGCACGCCCGTGGCATTGCCAATACTGAGAACCGCAAGGTCTGGGTGTTTTGTGGCGATGGCGAGATGGACGAAGTCGAGTCGCTCGGCGCCATCGGCCTGGCCGCACGCGAAGGCCTGGACAACCTGATTTTTGTCATCAACTGCAACCTTCAGCGCCTGGACGGCCCGGTGCGTGGCAACGGCAAGATCGTCCAAGAGCTGGAAGGCGAATTCCGCGGTGCGGGCTGGAACGTCATCAAGTTACTTTGGGGCAGCAGCTGGGATCCGCTTTTGGCGCGCGACAAGGACGGCGCCCTGCGCAAGCTGATGATGGACACGCTGGACGGCGACTACCAGGCCATGAAGGCCAACGACGGCGCCTATGTGCGCAAGCATTTCTTTGGTAAAGACCCCCGCACCCTGGCGATGGTCGCGCACATGAGCGACGAAGAAATTTTTGAGCTGCGCCGGGGCGGCCATGACTCCAAAAAGGTCTACGCGGCCTACCACAGCGCGGTTAACCACAAGAACCAACCTACGGTGTTGTTGATCAAGACCGTCAAGGGCTTTGGCATGGGCAAGAGCGGCGAGGGCAAAAACAACGTCCACCAGACCAAGAAGCTGACCGACGAAGACATCAAGGCCTTCCGCGACCGTTTCAATATTCCGGTGCCCGACAGCCAGATCGCAGACATTCCGTTCTACAAACCGGCCGACGACACGCCCGAGATGCAGTACCTGCACGAGCGGCGCAAGGCGCTGGGCGGCTACTTGCCCCACCGCCGCACCAAGTCGGACGAGCAATTTACCGTGCCTTCGCTCGACACCTTCAAGTCGGTGATGGAAGCCACGCCCGAGGGGCGAGAGATTTCTACCACGCAGGCCTATGTGCGCTTTTTGACCACGCTCTTGCGTGACCAGGCCCTGGGTCCGCGTGTGGTGCCAATTTTGGTGGACGAGGCGCGCACCTTTGGTATGGAAGGCTTGTTCCGCCAGATCGGCATTTACAACCCTGCGGGCCAGCAATACACCCCGGTCGATAAAGACCAGGTGATGTACTACCGCGAAGACAAGGCCGGCCAGATTCTGCAAGAAGGCATCAATGAGGCCGGCGGCATGAGCAGCTGGATTGCAGCAGCCACCAGCTATTCAACAAGCAACCGCATCATGCTGCCGTTTTATGTGTATTACTCGATGTTTGGCTTTCAGCGCATTGGCGACCTGGCCTGGGCAGCGGGCGACATGCAGGCGCGCGGCTTTTTGCTCGGCGGCACCTCGGGGCGCACCACGCTCAACGGCGAAGGCTTGCAGCACGAAGACGGCCACAGCCACATCATGGCCGGCACCATCCCCAACTGCGTGAGCTACGACCCGACCTTTGCGCACGAAGTGGGCGTCATCCTGCACCATGGCTTGAAACGCATGGTGGAGAAGCAAGACAACGTCTTCTATTACCTGACGCTCTTGAATGAAAACTACCCCATGCCCGGCCTGACCGCAGGCACGGAAGAGCAAATCATCAAAGGCATGTACCTGTGCAAGCCCGGTGCGGCCCCTGCCAAGGGCGCCAAAGAAGGCCAGCGCGTGCAGTTGCTGGGCTCTGGCACGATTTTGCGCGAGTCGATTGCCGCGCAAGAGCTGCTGGCGGCCGATTGGGGGATTGAGGCTGACGTCTGGAGTTGCCCCAGCTTTAACGAACTGACCCGCGACGGCCAGGACGCCGAGCGCTACAACCTGCTGCATCCGCTGGAAACACCCCGCGTGTCTTTTGTGGGCCAGCAACTCGCCGCCCACGCCGGACCTGTGGTGGCGTCCACCGACTATATGAAGGCGTATGCGGAGCAGATTCGCCCCTTCATTCCCAAGGGCCGTACTTACAAAGTGCTGGGTACCGACGGCTTTGGCCGCAGCGACTTCCGCAGCAAGCTGCGCGAACACTTCGAGATCAACCGCCACTACATCGTGGTCGCGGCGCTCAAGGCGCTGAGCGAAGACGGTCATCTGCCGGCCGCCAAAGTGGCTGAGGCGATTGCCAAGTACGGCATCAAGGCCGACAAGATCAACCCGCTGTACGCATAAAGCCCAGGGAGACACAACAATGGCAACGATTGAGATACACGTCCCCGACATTGGGGATTTTGATGAAGTGACCGTGATTGAACTCATGGTCAAAGTGGGCGACACCGTGCGCGCTGAGCAAAGCCTGATCACCGTGGAGTCTGACAAGGCCTCGATGGAAATCCCGTCTTCGTCGGCTGGCGTGGTTAAAGAAGTGAAGGTAGCGCTGGGCGACAAGGTCAAGCAGGGTTCGCTGGTCTTGCTGCTGGAGGTGGCAGGTGCCGCTGCTGCGCCTGCACCCGCGCCCGCTGCTGCCGTAGCCGCACCCGTCGCTGCTGCCGTGGTGGCCGCTGCGCCTGCTCCGGTAGCTGATGCAGCGTCGGCCGTGGTTGAAATGCGCGTGCCTGACATTGGCGACTTCAAGGACGTGACCGTTATTGAAATTTTGGTCAAGCCCGGCGACACCGTGGCGGCGGAGCAAAGCCTGATTACCGTGGAGTCTGACAAGGCGTCCATGGAAATCCCTGCGCCTGCGGCCGGCGTGGTGCAGTCGCTGGCGATCAAGCTGGGCGACAAGGTCAATATTGGCGACCTGGTGGGCATGTTGCTGGGCGCGGCTGGCGCCAGCGCAGTACCTGCGGCGGCCGTTGCCGCGCCAGTGAGCGCTGCGCCAGTTGCTGCGTCGGCCCCAGTCTCCTCGCCTGTGGCGGCTCCCGTTGCTGCCGCTGCTGTGCCAGCGCACACCGCCGGCGCCTCGGTTTTGGCCATGCCGCACGCCTCGCCCTCGGTGCGCAAATTTGCGCGCGAACTTGGCGTGCCGCTCGAAGAAGTCAAAGGGCAGGGCCCAAAAGGCCGCATTACCCAGGGTGATGTGCAAGCCTTCACCAAGTCGGTGATGGCCGGTGCCGCACAAACCAAAGCCCAAGTGGCCAACGCGCCCAAGGCGTCCGGCGGCGACGGCGCAGCGCTGGGTCTGATCCCCTGGCCCAAGGTGGACTTCGCCAAGTTTGGCCCGATTGAGCGCAAGGAAATGTCGCGCATCAAGAAGATCAGCGGCGCCAACCTGTTGCGCAACGCCGTCATGATTCCGGCCGTCACCAACCACGACGACGCCGACATTACGGATCTGGAAGCCTTCCGCGTCTCCACCAACAAGGAAAACGAGAAGAGCGGCGTGAAAGTGACCATGCTGGCCTTCCTGATCAAGGCCTGCGTGGCCGCGCTCAAGAAATACCCCGAGTTCAACAGCAGCCTGGACGGCGACGCTATCGTTTACAAAAACTACTGGCACATCGGCTTTGCCGCCGACACGCCCAACGGTTTGATGGTGCCGGTGATCAAGGATGCCGACAAGAAAGGCATCTTCCAGATCAGCCAGGAAATGGGCGAACTCGCCAAGAAAGCGCGCGACGGCAAACTCAGCCCCGCTGAAATGTCGGGCGCCACCTTCACCATCTCCAGCCTGGGTGGCATCGGCGGGCGATATTTCACGCCCATCATCAACGCGCCTGAGGTCGCCATTTTGGGCGTCTGCCGCTCCACCATGGAACCCATCTGGGACGGCAAGGCCTTCCAGCCGCGCCTCACACTGCCGCTGTCTTTGACCTGGGACCACCGCGTGATCGACGGCGCAGCTGCCGCACGCTTTAACGTGTACCTCGGCCAGATTCTGGGCGACTTTCGCCGCGTGTTGCTCTAAGGAACTGAAATGGCCATCGTTGAAATCAAAGTTCCAGACATCGGCGACTTCGCGGAAGTCACCGTCATCGAGTTAATGGTCAAGTCTGGCGACACCATCAAACCCGATCAAAGCCTGATCACCGTGGAGTCTGACAAGGCTTCCATGGAAA
>CANGHQ010000232.1 GCA_947453585.1 Burkholderiales bacterium
GGCGAGGGCGCCGCTCCTACGGAAAACAAGCGTTTCCCGGTGATGCCATAGCCGAAGCGACAAAATCAAATGTGGACTTGGCTCCCCCTTTCCTCACCGCCGGGGAGGAAAGGGGGCCGGGGGGATAGGCGGGGAAAGCAAACCGTAGCGACAAAAAACCCTAAAAAGTCAGCCCCGCCGCCAGGCATGAAATACCCGTGCCAAACCCAGCAGCCGCTTCGGCACATGCGCCCGCTGCCAAGCCCCAGCCGCATATTTGTTGGCCTCAGCAAAGGTCGGATAAGCGTGCACCGTGCCCAAAATAGCTTTAAGCCCCAGCCCGTGCCGCATGGCCAGCACGTACTCGGCCAGCATGTCCCCCGCCTGCGGGGCGACGATGGTGGCGCCCAAAATGCGGTCTTTGCCCGGCACGGTGAGCACTTTCACAAAACCGGTGGGCGGCGTGCTGCCGGCGTCGGTCAGGGCGCGATCAAGGTCGGCGAGGTCAAAGCGGGTCACTTCATAACGCACGCCTTGGGCCTGCGCCTCTTGCTCGTTCAGGCCCACGCGCGCCACTTCTGGGGCGACAAAGGTGGTGGCCGGCAGGTGGCGGTAGTCGGCGGCAAAGCGCTTGAAGTCGCCAAACAGCGCGTTCACCGTGGCGTACCAAGCCTGGTGCGCAGCGGCGTGGGTGAGCTGGTAGGGCCCGGCTACGTCGCCTGCGGCGTAGATGCTGGGAAACACGGTTTGCAGATAGGCGTTGGTGGGCACGGTGCGCTCGACCTTGATGCCCATTTCTTCCAGACCATAGTCGGTCAGGCGCGCGCGCCGGCCCACGGCGCAAATCAGCAGGTCAAAGGCCAGCACGTGTTCAAGTCCGGTGGCGGCGCTACGCACCGTGATGGTTTTTTCCGCCCCGGTGCGGTCGCAGCGCAGCGCACTGTGCGCGCAAAGCACCCGCACGCCGTCGGCCTGCAATGCGGTTTGCACCAGCACTGACACATCCTCGTCTTCCCGCGCCAACAGGCGCGGCCCGGCTTCTACCAGCGTGACGTTAGCACCCAGCCGGGCAAAGGCTTGGCCCAGTTCGCAGCCGATGGGTCCGCCGCCCAGCACCACGATGCGCTGGGGCAGGCTGCTGCAAAGCGCGAGTTGCGCCCAAAGCGTGTCGCTGGTGGCAAATTCAACCTCGTGCAGCCCGGGCAGATCGGGCACGACCGGCTGCGCGCCTGCGGCAATCACGATGCTGCGGGTGCGAATGCGCTGCACGCTGTGGTCGGGCCGGGTCACATCTACCGTCCAGGGGCTGGTGATTTTGGCGTGGCCTTGCAGCACGTCTACGCCCAGCGCGGTGTAGCGCTCGGCGCTGTCGTGCGGCGCAATGCTGGCAATCACGCGGGCAATGCGCGCCATCAGGGCCGGCCAGTCCAGCGCCGGGGCGTCAAGTGCCAGGGCCGGCGGCTGCACGCCAAATTGCGCGGCCGTGCGCACCTGGTGCGCCACCTTGGCGCTTTGGATCAGGGCTTTGCTGGGCACGCAGCCGTAGTGCAGGCAGTCGCCGCCTAAGGCTCTGGCTTCTATCAGCGTTACTTTGGCCTGCGCCGCCGCCGCAATATAGGCCGACACCAGGCCACCAGCGCCTGCGCCAATCACCACCAGGTTGGTGTCAAACTGCCGGGGCCGTTGGCTGCGCCAGGGCGCAAGAAGCTTGCGCTGGCGCAGCAGTTCCAGCACCCGTTTTGCGATTTTTGGCAAGAGCGCCACCAACAGGCCCAGGCCCAGCAAGGCGCCGAGCATGCCGGGCTGGAGCGCTTCACTGGCGTTTTGGATGCTGCCGAGTTGCTGGCCCGCGCTGACAAACACCACGGTGCTGGCCAGCATGCCGATTTGGCTGACCGCATAAAAAGTACGGGTGCGCATGGTTGTGAGGCCCATCAGCAGGTTGATCACGCCAAAAGGAACTACGGGCATCAGGCGCAAGCTGAGCAAGTAGAACGCGCCTTCGCGCTCCACGTGGGCGCGTACTGCCATTACGCGTGGCCCCATGCGCGCACGCAGCCAGTCAGCCAGCAGATAGCGCGATAACCAGAACGACAGCGTCGCACCCACAGTGGACGCAAAAGACACCAGCAAGACGCCCCAGCCCAGCCCAAAGACCGCGCCTGCTGCCACGGTAAACACCGAAATGCCGGGCACCGACAGCGTGGCCAGCAACACATACAGGACAAAAAATCCGGCCCTTAGCTGCCAAGGCACGTCCTGGTACCAAGCCACCAATAACGCGCGCTGCGCCTTGAGCACGGCCAGGCCACTGGCCTCGTCTGGGCCCAGTACCCCCCACAAGGCCACAGCCGCTGCCAAGGCCAGCAGCAAGCCCACGCGCCAGCCCGGCGTCCATCGTCCGCGTGGCGTGCGGCGCTGGCTTTGAGCGGTGTGTCCGCGCGGCTCAGTCATTGCGAATCTCGCTCGAAAGCGGCGCCAGGGCTGAGTCAAATGCGCGCATACCCCAAACCAGCCGGGACACCAGCGTCAAAGCACACAAGGCGGCAAAGCCATAGGCCAGCGGCGCAAAGCAGTCCGGCCAGACGCAGGCGGCGGCAAAAAACGCCAGCGTCTCGGTGCCTTCGGTCAGGCCGCCCAAAAAGTAAAACGACTTGTCTGGGTAATCCAGGCTGTGCAGGCCGCGCTTGGCCGCCAGTGCCGCAAAAGCCAAAAAACTGCTGGCCGTGCCCACAAAAGCCGCCAGCACCACGGCGCTGGCCAGCGCGTTGCGTGCCGGGTCGGCAAAGGCAAAAGCCAGCGGAATGCTGGCGTAAAACACAAAGTCCAGCGTGATGTCCAAAAAGCCGCCCAGGTCGGTGGGCTGGGTTTGCCGCGCCACGGCGCCGTCGAGCGCGTCGCACAGGCGCGAGGCCGCCATCGCCAGCAAAGCCGGAAGGAAGGCCTCTTGGGTGATCAGCGCGGCCCCCAGCATGCCTATGGCAAAGCCCGTCCAAGTCAGGGTGTTGGCGCGCACGCCTGCAGCGGCCATTGGGCGCGCAAGCAGGAGTACGGCGGGTTGAATCAGGCGCAGGAGAAAACGGTCAAACATGGGGCCATTGTCGGCGCTGGGCGGCGCCCCTCAAGGCAGCTTTGTCAGCCGCTGGGAATCAGCCACGTCGGCCGCGTCATGCGTGACCAAAACAGCGGCAATGCCGCGCGCCGCCACCGCGCCAAACAGCAGTTCGCGCATGCGCTGGCACAGCGGTGCGTCGAGTTTGGCAAAGGGCTCATCCAGCATCAGCGCCAGCGGCTGCGCCAAGAGCGAGCGCGCCAGCGCCACCCTCGCACGCTGGCCGCCTGAGAGCGTGGCCGGGTTGGCGGCGGCATAGTCTGGCAGCTCCACCTCGGCCAGCGCTGCCAGCGCCTGCGCGCGGCGCCCGGCTTGCGGGCCTGCGGGCACGGCAAACAGCAGGTTTTCCAGCACGCTCAGGTGCGCGAAAAGCAGGTCTTCTTGCAGCAGCAGGCCCACGCGGCGCTGGTGCGTGGGCAGGGTGTCAATGCGCTGGCCGTTCAGGTGCACCGTGCCATCAAACTCCATTCCTTCGTCCAGGGTGCCGCACACGGCGGCCAGCAGGCTTGATTTGCCGGTGCCGCTGGCGCCCATCACCGTGTGCACCGCGCCGCCGGGCACGTCTAGTGCCAAGTCGTGCAGCAGCACGCGCTTGGGCGTTCGCAGGCAGCGCAAACGGATTTGCAGCAGGGTCGGGTTGGATGGGGAGGCCATGGGCGCGCTGATGCTACTGCAGGGTGTGTGACAGTTTTTGGCGGGCGCTGGGCTGCACCGCCCCGGCGTCTGGAGCAAAGCGGCGCGGGCGGCCCGCCCAAGCCGCCAGGCCAACCACCAGCGCGGGCAGCAGCCACTGCAGCGCGGCAAAGGCCGCCATCAGCGAACGCTGGCCGCCCGCGGCCAGTGCTACGGCCTCGGTGGTGGCGGTGCCAAAGCGCCCGGCGCCCACGTACAAAGTGGGCAGGTACTGCGCCACGCTGACCGCAAAACCCACCGCAAAACTGGCTGCCAGGGCCGCGCGCAGCAGCGGCCATTTGATCCGCCAGACAAAAGCCCAGCTCGTGCGCCCCAGGCTGGCGGCCACGGCTTGCAGCCGTGCGTCAAAGCAGCCATAGGGCCCTTGCAAACTCAGCAGCACATAGGGCAGCACGCACAAACTGTGCGCCAGCCACAACCCGGTGATGTCACCGTCCACCCCCCAGGCCA
>CANGHQ010000233.1 GCA_947453585.1 Burkholderiales bacterium
AGGCCGCGCCCATGGAGATGGCGCTGTCTGCCAGATTGAAGGCCGGAAAGTGCATGCCCGCCCAATGAAAATCCAAAAAATCGACCACGTAGCCGTACAGCACGCGGTCAATCACATTGCCAATGGCGCCGCCCAAAATGCAGGCCAGCGCAAAACCAAAAAGGCGTTGGCCCGCGTGGTTTTTGAGCATCCAGACAATCAGCACCGCCGCCGCCACGCCCAGGCCGGTAAAAAACCAGCGCTGCCAGCCCGAGGCACCTGCCAGAAAGCTAAACGCTGCCCCCGCGTTGTGCACCCGCACCAGATTAAAAAAGCTGCTCACTACCTTGCCTTCGCCAAGCTGAAAGCTGCCCAGCACCAGAACTTTGGTGAACTGGTCGGCAATCAACAGCACCAGCGCCAGCCCCAGCCAGTGCACCAGCCCCAAGCCACCAGCCTGACCCCGGCGGGCCATCAGGCCACCGTCCGGCTTTCGCCGGCGCCAAACAGATTGCTCACACAGCGGCCACAAATGCCGGGGTGGGCGGCGTCTGCGCCCACGTCGTCGGTGTAATGCCAGCAGCGCTCGCACTTGGTGGCCGTGGTGGCGGCGGCCGTAATCGCCATGGCGTCGCCTTGCGCCAGCGTGACGGCAGACGTAATGAACACAAACTTCAGGTCTGCGCCCAGGGTTTGCAGGAGCGCAAAGTCGGCGGGCTCCAGCGTCAGGCCCACCTGTGCTTGCAAGGAAGCGCCCACCTGGCCCGCAGCGCGCAGCACTTCAATATCTTTGTTCACCGCCTCGCGGATTTCGCGAATGCGCGCCCACTTGGTCAGAAGCGCTTCATTGGCGGCTGGCAAAGCCATATAGCCGTCCATGAAGATGGACTCGCGCGTGGCGGACGGCGTTTTACCAGCCTCGCCCAGCGTGGCCCAGGCTTCTTCGGCGGTAAAGCTCAGGAATGGCGCCATCCAGCGCAGCATGGCCTGGGTGATTTGCCACAGCGCGGTTTGCGCCGAGCGGCGCGCCAGCGATTCGGGCGCCGTGGTGTAAAGCCGGTCTTTAAGCACGTCCAGGTAAAACGCGCCCAGGTCTTCGGAGCAGAAAATCTGCAGCTTGGACACCACCGGGTGGAACTCGTATTCGGCAAAGTGCGCCAGGATGTCGGCTTGCAACTGCGCCGTGCGGGCCAGGGCGTAGAGGTCAATTTCTAGCAATTGGTCTGCGGGCACGGTGTGCACAGCCGGGTCAAAGTCGCTTACGTTAGCCAGCAGGAACTTGAGCGTATTGCGCACGCGGCGGTAGGTGTCCACCACGCGGGCCAGAATTTTGGCGTCAATGTTCAGGTCGCCCGAATAGTCGGTGGCCGCCACCCACAGGCGCACAATTTCGGCGCCCATCTTGTCGGTCACCTCTTGCGGCGCCACGGTGTTGCCCAGGCTTTTGCTCATTTTGCGGCCCTGGCCGTCGGTGGCAAAGCCGTGGGTCAGCAGGCCTTTGTAGGGCGCGCGGTCGTACAGGGCGCAGCCCAACAGCAGCGAGCTGTGGAACCAACCCCGGTGCTGGTCGTGGCCTTCTAAATACAGGTCGGCCTCGGGGCCTTGCGCGTGGAAAGGCGCGCGGTCATACGCGTCTTTGTGGCTGCCGCGCAGCACGTGCTGGAAGGTCGAGCCCGAGTCAAACCACACCTCCAGAATGTCGGTGCTCTTGGTATACGCCTGCGGCTCGTCGCCGCTCTGGCACAAGATTTCTTCGACTGTGGCGCGGCTCCAGGCCTCAATGCCGCCTTGTTCAACGATGCTTGCCGCCTGGTCCAGAATTTCCATGGTGCGCGGGTGCAGCTCGCCACTGTCTTTGTGCAAAAAGAAAGGCACGGGCACGCCCCAGCTGCGCTGGCGGCTGATGCACCAGTCGGGGCGGTTGGCGATCATGTCGCGCAGGCGGGTTTTGCCGTTCTCGGGGTAGAAGCGGGTTTGCTCAATGGCGTCCAGGGCCAGCTGGCGCAAGGTTTTGGGCGCCTTGTCTTTGGTAAATACGCCCGGGCCTTCGTCCATGCGCACAAACCACTGGGCCGCCGCGCGGTAGATCACCGGCGTCTTATGGCGCCAGCAATGCGGGTAGCTGTGCGTAATGGCGTGGGTGGCCATCAGGCGGTCACTTTGGCCCAGCACTTCGATGATGCGCGGGCAGGCCTTCCAAATGTTCATGCCGCCAAACAAAGGCAAATCGTCGGCGTACGTGCCGTTGCCCTGCACGGGGTTGAGGATGTCGTCGTATTTCAGGCCGTTGGCCACGCAGCTATTAAAGTCGTCCACGCCGTATGCGGGCGAGGAATGCACCATGCCCGTGCCGTCGCCTTCGCTCACGTAGTCGGCCAAATAGACGGGCGAGAGGCGGCGGTAGCCCTCGTGCACGTCGTGCAAGGGGTGTTTGAAGTTCAGGCCACCTAAGCGTTCGCCCAGGGCGGTGGCGATCACGGTGCCGGTTTGGCCGTAGCGCTCCAGGCATTTGTCCACCAGGGACGCCGCCAGCACCAAATAGCCGCGCGGAGTGTCCACCAGCGCGTAAGTAATTTCGGCATTGGCATTGAGCGCCTGGTTGGCGGGAATGGTCCAGGCGGTGGTCGTCCAGATCACGGCAAAGGCCGATTTGGTGGCTGATGGCAGGGCGCCCAGGCCAAAAGCGGCGGCCAGCGCAGCGGGGTCGGCAGACTCAAAAGCCACGTCCAGCGTGTCGCTCTTTTTGTCCGCGTATTCAATTTCAAACTCGGCGAGCGAACTGCCGCAGTCAAAGCACCAGTACACGGGCTTCAAGCCCCGGTACACAAAGCCGCGCTCAATAACGCGTTTAAAGGCGCGGATTTCGCCCGCCTCATTGGCAAAGTCCATGGTGCGGTAGGGGCGCTCCCAGTCGCCCAGCACGCCCAGGCGCTTGAAGTCTTCGCGTTGCTGGCCAATTTGTTCGGTGGCAAAGGCGCGGCTTTTTGCCTGCATGTCGTCTCTAGACAGCTTGCGGCCATGCAGTTTTTCAATGGCGTTTTCAATCGGCAGCCCATGGCAATCCCACCCGGGGATGTACTGCGCGTCAAATCCGGCAAGCTGCTTGGACTTGACGATCATGTCCTTGAGCACTTTGTTGAGCGCGTGGCCGATGTGCAACTGGCCGTTGGCGTAGGGCGGGCCATCGTGCAGCACAAACAGCGGAGCGCCAACGCGCGAGGCGCGCAAGCGCTTGTACAGGCCCGCTTCGTTCCAATGTTTCACCCAGGCCGGCTCGCGCTTGGGCAGGTCGCCGCGCATGGGGAAGGGCGTGTCGGGCAGGTTCAGGGTGCTGCGGTAGTCAACTTTGTCGGTCATGGGGAATCTCGGGTCGGTGCCGTGGGGCAAATGGGGGGAAGGCTGGTGGCCTGCGCTACCCAAATGGGTAGCAGGCGGGCGGCGCGGGGCAAGGTGCGCCAGCGTGCCCGGTCAAATTCGGGCGTTCAGCCAGGCGCGCGCCTCAACGCAGTCGCGCTGTATGCCCTGGGTCAGGGCGTCCAGACCGTCGTATTTGAGTTCGTCGTGCAGTTTATGTAGCAGTTCCACGCTGACGATTTTACCGTAGCCCCCCTCGGCGCCCAGGGACTCGGGCCAGTCCAGGCAATGGGTTTCCAGCAGCACGCGCCCGCCGTTGACATCATTGGCGTCCAGCGAGGGCCGCACGCCAAAGTTGGCCACCCCGGCAATGGGCTGCGGCGCCAGGCCATGGACTTGCACCACGAAGATGCCGCTGGTGGCCGGTTTCCAGTGCGCAAAGCGCAGGTTCAGGGTGCGAAAACCCAGGGTGCGTCCGAGCTTGCGCCCGTGCACGATGTGGCCGGACACGCGGTAAGGCCGGCCCAGCAGCTGCGCCGCCTCGCCCATCCGGCCAGCCGCTAGCGCATCACGCACCGCCGAGCTGGATACCCGCAGGCCGTGCACTTCGTAGCTGTTCATGCGCGCTACGTCAAAGCCCTGCGCCGTGCCTGCGGCGTCGAGCAGCGCGTAGTCGCCTGCGCGCTTGGCGCCAAAGCGGAAATCGTCGCCCACCAACACATACTTTGCACCCAGGCCATCAACCAGCACTTTTTGCACAAATTCTTGGGGGCTTTGCGCGGCCAGGGCGGCGTTAAAGGGCAGCACCACAACCTGGTCTACGCCGCTGTGCGCCAGGTCTGCCACCTTGTCGCGAAACGTGCCTACGCGTGCGGGCGCCAGGTCGGGCTGGCGGGTG
>CANGHQ010000234.1 GCA_947453585.1 Burkholderiales bacterium
CCTGACGCTGATTTTCGGCATCATGGGCGTGATCAACCTGGCGCACGGCAGCTTTTATATGGTGGGCGCTTATTTGGCGATTAGCCTGGCACCGGTGGTGGGCTCCACTATCGGCGGCGGCTTTTTTGCCACGCTGTTGGTGGGGGTGGTGCTGGCGGTGCTGTTTGGGTATTTTCTGGAATGGGCGTTCTTCAGCTTTTTGTACGAACGCGAGCATTTGCAGCAAGTGCTGATGACCTATGGTCTGATTTTGGTGTTTGAAGAGCTGCGCAGCCTGCTGGTGGGGGACGACGTGCACGGCGTGGCGCCGCCCGATATTTTGAACGGCAGCATTGCGCTGGGCGACATGATGACTTACCCGGTCTACCGCCTGTTTATCTCTGGCGTGTGCCTGGCCTTGGCGTTGGGCATGTACTTTGTGTTTACCCGCACCCGCCTTGGCATGATGATCCGCGCGGGCAGCACCAACCGCGAGATGGTGCAGTCGCTGGGCATTGATATCAAGTTTTTGTACCGCGTGGTGTTTGCCGCCGGGGTGGCTATTGCGGTGCTGGCCGGCATGGTGGCCGCGCCCGTCTCCTCGGTCTATCCGGGCATGGGCAGCACGGTGCTGATCATCTGCTTTGTGGTGGTGGTGATTGGCGGGATTGGCTCGATTCGCGGGGCGTTGTTTGCGTCGCTGCTCATTGGTTTTGTGGACACCTTTGGCAAGGTCATGCTGCCCTCGGTGGCTGGCGTGCTGGTGTATGTGTTGATGGCGCTCATCTTGCTCTGGAAGCCCGATGGACTGTTCAAAGCGGGTTGATTGATGAATTACTCCAAAATTGTTTTTGTGGTCCTGGCCTTTGTGGCGCTGGCGGCGTTTCCGGCGGTCTCGGGCCAGTACGGGCTGGACCTGGCGACCAAGATCATGGTGTTTGCCATTTTTGCGCTCAGCCTGGAACTGCTGGTGGGTACTACCGGTCTGGTGTGTTTTGGCCAGGCGGCGTTTTTGGGCATAGGCGCCTACGCCACCGTGTTGTTGTCGCCGCCCGACCAGGCCGGCAGCGTGCTGTGGCTCTTGCCGGCGGCCATGTTGCTGGCCGGGGGCTATGCGCTGGCGGTGGGGGCGTTATCGCTGCGCACCAAGGGCGTGTACTTCATCATGGTCACGCTGGCGTTTGCGCAAATGGCCTATTACGTGGTGCACGACACGCCCTTGGGCGGCGGCACCGACGGCATTTACCTACTGATGAAACCCGGCGTGGGTGACTGGCTAGACCTGGACAAACCGCTGGTGCTGTACCGCTTTACCCTGGCCTGTTTGCTGGCCACCTTTACGTCTCTGGCGCTGCTGGGGCGCTCGCGCTTTGGCCGGGCGCTGGCGGGTATTCGCGTCAACGAGCAGCGCATGCGCGCCACCGGTTTTTCTACCTATCCCTACAAGCTGGCGGCCTTTGTGATCTCGGGCGCGCTGGCTGGGCTGGCTGGGTTTTTGTTTGCGGTGAAAGACGGCTTCGTCAACCCCGAACTGATGGGCTGGCATGTGTCGGGCGAGGTGTTGATCATCGTGATTTTGGGTGGACTGGGGCATTTGCGCGGGGCGCTGATTGGCGCTTTTGCGTTTGCGCTTTTGCAGGAGTTTTTCAAGTCCGAGGCGATTTTTGGCGAATTTGCCAAGCACTGGCATTTGGGCTTGGGGCTGACCATCATTGCCAGCGTAGCGCTCTTGCCACGCGGCCTGGTGGGCGTGCCGGGGCAAATTGCGGCGCGCTTGCGCGGCGCGGCGCTGGGAACACCCGCCAATGCAGCCAACGCAGGAGGCAGCCATGGCGGACACTGACATCTTGTTGCGCGGCAAGCACATCAGCCGCCGCTGGGGCGGTTTACTGGCGCTGAACGATGTATCGATTGACGTGGCGCGTGGCACGGTGCACGCCGTCATCGGCACCAATGGGGCGGGCAAATCGACCCTGGTGAATATTTTGTCTGGCGAAATTCCGCCCTCGGGTGGCAGCGTAGAACTCCTGGGCCAAGACGTGACGAACTGGACCCAACCCCGGCGCGCCCGCGCCGGCTTGGGCCGCAGCTACCAGCGCAACACCATTTACCCCAGCTTTAGCGTGCTGGAAAACTGCCGCCTGGCAGCGCAGGCTAGCGCGCAAAAGCCCTGGGCCATTTGGCAAGACGCGCGCCGCTGCCCGGCCAGCAGCGCTGCTGCCCTGGCCGCAGCCGAACGCGCTGGCCTGAGTGATGTGCTCGAGCGTGAAGCCGGCTTGCTCTCGCACGGGCAAAAGCGCCAGTTAGAGATCGCCATGTGCCTGGCCACCGCGCCGCAGGTGCTGCTGCTCGATGAGCCGCTGGCGGGCATGGGTGCCGAAGAAACCGAACGCATGCTGGCGCTATTGCAGTCGCTCAAGGCCACGCATGCGATATTGCTTATTGAGCACGACATGGACGCCGTGTTTCGCGTGGCGGACTGCATTACCGTGATGGTTAACGGCGGCGTGATCGCCTCGGGCAGCCCAGACTTTGTGCGCAACAGCGCCGAAGTGCGGGTGGCCTATCTGGGAGAACACTGACATGGCGCAAGACCTGATTTTGGACGCCAAGGGCATCCACGCCTGGTACGGCTCCAGCCACATCTTGCACGGCGTAGACCTGCAAATTGCGCGCGGCCAGACCGTGGGACTGCTGGGGCGCAACGGCATGGGCAAGTCCACGCTGATTCGCACGCTGCTGGGCCACGTGGCGCAGCGAAGCGGCGAGATCCACTTTTTTGGTGTGGACGCATCCGCCAGCAAACCGCATGCCGTGGCACGCCTGGGCGTGGCCTATGTGCCCGAAGGCCGGGGCGTGTTTCCCAACCTGTCGGTGCTGGAAAACCTGCAAATGGCCGCCCGCGTGGGCCGCGACGGCCGCTGCGACTGGCCGCTAGACCGCGTGCTGGCCACTTTTCCGCGCCTGGCCGAGCGCCTGAAAAACCTGGGCGCCCAGCTCTCGGGCGGCGAGCAGCAAATGCTGTCGATTGGCCGCGCGCTGATGACGCACCCCGAGCTGATGGTGCTGGACGAAGCCACCGAAGGCCTGGCCCCGCTGATCGTGGCCGAAATCTGGCGCGTGATTGGTGAGATCCGCGCCAGCGGCATCGCCACCCTGATCGTGGACCGCGACTACCGCAAGGTGCTAGAGCGCGCCGACCAAGCCCTCGTGCTGCAAAAAGGCCAGGTGGTGATGCAAGGCACGGGTGCGGCGCTGCTGGCGGATGCGGCGCTGGCGAGTTATTTAGGCGTTTGAGTAAGGGGCGGGTGTTGGTGAAGGCTCGCGCTGTCTTTCTGGCACTATTCCCCCATGACCACCTACCTCACCCCCGCCCAAACCGCCCGCGCTCTGCCATACCCCGCGCTGGCGCAGCACCTGCAAGACCTGCTGCGCGACCCGTCGGTCACCGTGCCTGCGCGCCTGGTGCAGCCCCTGTCTGGGGGCGGCAGCTTTTTTGTAATGCCCGCCACCGACGCGCGCCTGGCGATTAGCAAGCTCATTACCTTTATCCCTGACAACGCCACGCGTGGCTTGCCCAGCATTCAGGGCGACGTGGTGGTGTTTGACGCCGCCACCGGCCAGCGCCTGTGTATCTTGGACGGCCCCACAGTGACGGCGCGGCGCACGGCTGCTGCGTCGCTGCTGGCGGCGCAAAAGCTGGCGCGCAACACGGATGGCCCGCTGCTGGTGGTGGGCGCTGGCGTGCAAGGGCATTCGCACGTGGAGGCTTTTGCCGCAGGCCTGGGCGTGCAAGAGGTGTGGGTGGCCTCGCGCAGCACGCAATCGGCCGACGCCTTGGTGCGCCATTGCGAGACCTTGGGCCTGCGCGCCAAACGGGTGGACGACGCGGATGCCGCCCTGGCCGATTGCCCGCTGGTGGTCAGTACCACATCGGCCCAAGTGGTGGCCTTGCGCGCCATGCCCCGGCCAGACGCTTTTGTGGCGGCCGTGGGCGCGTTCACGCCGCGCATGGTGGAGTGGGACGCCGCCATCTGCCGCCGTCTGGCCCTTGAGGGCACGTTGGTGGTAGACACCCGCGACGCCGACCACGAGGCGGGTGATCTGCTTCAGGCCAATATTGATGTGACTGCCTTGCCCACCCTGGGCGATGTCGTGACCCAAACGCCAGGCTGGGCGGCCTACGCAGCAAGCCGCAGCACCGGCCCCGTGTTCTTCAAGAGCTGCGGGTGGGCGGGC
>CANGHQ010000235.1 GCA_947453585.1 Burkholderiales bacterium
AGGGTGACGTAAGGGTCAGCGTGCACCTCAAAGCCCCGGTAGCCACTGCCGCTCTTGCGTTCGGTGCGGGCCAGGGCGTATTCCTCTTGGGTTTGCGGATGCAAAAACACCGGAAAATCCCGCCCCACCGGCACAAAGCCCTGCGCCACCATCTGCTCGGGCGTAGCGCCCACCACCACCCAGTCGCGGTCTTGCACCGGCAGGCCCAGCAAATGGTCGCGCACCGCGCCGCCGACAAGATAGGTTTGCATTCGGGCCTGGGGCTTTGCTATTTAGCGGTGAAGGCGGTAAGGCTCTGCCGAGTCCAAAAAGTCGTGCTCGGCCAGGGCGCCGTCCACCCAGGCCTTGACGCCGGGCAGGGCGTAGACGCGGTCCACATAGGCGCCAATGGCGTCAGGCACCGGCAGGGCATAGGTTTTGATGCGGGTGCACACCGGCGCGAAATAGGCGTCGGCAATGCTGAACTCGCCAAACAGCAGGGGCCCGCCATGCGTTTGCAACAGGTCGCGCCACATGTGCACCAGGTGGTTTATGTCGTCGCGCACGGCGGGCTTGTCGCGCCAGATGAGCGCGCCTTGCTCGGGCAGGTGGGCTTCGATGTTCATGGGGCAATTGCTGCGCAAGGCCGAAAAGCCCGAGTGCATTTCGGCGCAAATACTGCGGGCGTGGGCCCGGGCGGCTGCGTCGCGCGGCCACAGGTGTTTGTCTGGAAACATCTCAGCCAGGGTCTCGGCAATGGCCAGCGTGTCCCACACGGTCAGCGCGCCGCTTTGCAGCACCGGCACCTTGCCCGCCGGGCTGACGTTGGCCATGGTGTGCTTGAACTTTGATTCGGGCGTAAAGGCGTCAAAGCGCACCATCACTTCCTCAAACGCAATGCCGGCCTGCTTCATCAGCACCCACGGGCGCATGGACCAGGATGAATAGTTTTTGTTGCCTACGTATAGTTTTAGCATCGAGAACCTCCTTGTTGAAAACCGGGGCAAGCGCGAGGGGCGTCAGGGTGTTGGGGGTGTTGGGGCTTTAGGGTAAATCCAGTCCCAGTTCGGGAACGGCGGCGTCCGCTGGGCCGACCGTGCCCAAGCGCGCCTTGATGGACTGGGGTTGGCCGGTAATCAGCGCCGCATACAGCGTGGTGTTGGACAGCACTTTTTTGACATAGTCGCGTGTTTCATGAAACGGAATGCTCTCGGCCCAGGCGGCTGCCTCCATGGTCGGGCCGCCACTTGCGCCGCGCCAGGTACGGGGGCGGCTGGGGCCAGCGTTGTAAGCAGCAGCGGCCATGGGCATAGAGCCGTTAAAGCTGTCGAGCACCAGCTTGAGGTAGCCCGTGCCAATGGCGATATTGGTGTCGCGCTCGTTGAGTTTGGCGGGGGTGAAGTCGGTCAGGCCGATTTTTTTGGCCGTCCACTTGGCGGTGGCGGGCATTACCTGCATCAAACCGGCGGCACCCACGCCCGACTTGGCGTCCATGATGAAGCGGCTTTCTTGGCGGATCAGGCCATACACATAGGCCGGGTCCAGCCCAATGCTTTGCGCGCGGGCCACCACGGCGGCCTTGAACGGCATGGGAAAGCGCTGCTCAAAGTCCATCACTCCCTTGGTGCGCTCGCTGGTGTTGATGCAGCGGTCCCACACCTCGGCGTGGCAGGCCAGGTCGGCCGCAGCCAGCAGGCCGCGGTCGTCCAGGCCGCCCTTGGCGTGCAGGTTGACGCTGTAGTTCCACTCGCGCACGCCCTCGGCGCGCAGCCCCAGGCGGATCGCGTACAGCGCGCGCTGCAGGCCCGGGTTTTGGCGGGCGGCGTCTTTTTCTTCCGCCGTGGGGGCGCTTGGGCGTGGCGGTACGGTGCTGCGCTGGCCGAGTTCGTCCAGCGCCAGTTGTTCATAAAAACCGCGAATGCCCGCCATGCTTTGCAGGTCGGCCAAGGCTTGGTTGCGCACGGCTTCGGTGCCGCGCTGGGCCAGCACGGCGCGTGCATGCCAGTAAACCCAGGTTGGCTCGGTGCGCAGGTTTTGCGGCAGCGAGGCAATGGCCTGCTGCACCTGCGCCCATTGGCCTGCGCGCAGCGCGGCGCGCGCGGCCCAGACCACGTGGTCTTCGTGCATTTGGTCAAAGCGGCCTTTGGCGTAAAAGCCCAGCGCGGCGGTGTCGCCCTTTTGGGCGGCGCGTTTGCCAATCACGCCCCAAATCCAGCTGCGCTCCTCAGCCGTGAGCTGGGTGCGCCAGCGCAGTTTTTCGACCTCAATGGCCGCGTCTTGCGGTTCCAGATAGGCCTGGCGAATCAGCGCCAACGACACAAACTCGCGGGTTTGGGGCCGCAGCGCTGTGAGTTTGTCGCCCAGGTATTTGCCGGGGGCGAGGTAAATGGCGTTAACGGTCTTGACCCATTTCTCGTTCATGGCGCCCACCGCTTGGGTGGCCACGCGCAAGCGGTCGTTTTCCATGCCAAGGCGGGCGCGCACCCAAGCCACCTGGGGCTGCAGCTTTTTGGCCTTGATCAGCTCTTCGGCCACGCCGGAGCAGGCGTCCTCGGCCTCGCGCAGGCCCAGCCACAGGTCTTGCACTTGCCTTGATACATCGGCGCCGCTGGTGGCCCAGTCGCTCCACAAACCATAGCACTGGATGGCGCGGTCGTCGCCCATGCGGTACTGGGCAAACTGCTGCCTAAACGTGGGCCATTCGCGGTTGCGCCCGAGCTGCAGCAGCCAGTCGGCGCGCAGGCGGTCTTCTTGGTAGGTTCCGGCGTAGCGGGCCAAAAAGCCCTCGATCTCGGACTTGCCCGCCGTGTCCAGCCGCGTGGACAACTCCCAGTACGCGGCCCAGGGCTCCAGTGTTGAGCCTTTTGCGGCAGGTAGCACGCTGGACAGGCGTTTTTGGTCGTGTTGTTTGTAGGCCTGGGCCATGTCCAGCACCGCCTCGTCGCTGCGCGGGGTGTCCTGGACTTGGGCAATGGCGGCGCCTGCAGCCAGGCATGACACCGCGCTGTAGGCCAAAGCTGCCAAAATGGTTCGATATAACTGCATAGGCTGATTATGGACAAACCACAGGACGAGCGGGCCCAGGAGAAACAGGCCCTGCGCAAGATATTGCTGCAGCAGCGCCAAGAGCTGCCCGACCGCCTGCACCGTGCCGAGCTGCTGCTGCGCGTGATGCGCATCTGGCTGGTGGGCCGCACAGACACCACCATTGGCGCCTATTGGCCCATCAAGGGCGAATTTGACCCGCTGCCCGCGCTGCACCGCTGGAAAGAGGACGGCGAACTCAGCGACGCCCCCCAGCGCCGGCGCATTGCGCTGCCGGTGATCAACAAGCAGCACAAAACCATGACTTTCCACAGCTGGTACCCCGGCTGCCCCATGGAAGAAGACGCCTACGGCATCCCCAAGCCCAAAGACACCGAACTGGTGGCGCCCAGCCTGCTGTTTGTGCCTTGCGTGGGCTACAGCGCCGGGGGCTACCGCCTGGGCTATGGCGGCGGCTTTTACGACCGCATGCTGCCCAGCCTGCAACCCAAGCCCTTTACCGTGGGTTTGGCCTTTGGTGTCAATTACGTGCCCGATTTCGAGCCCGAGGCGCACGACGTGCCGCTGGACGCGGTGCTGACCGACTACGGCGTGGCCTGGCCGGTGGAGCAGTCGGTGCGCGCGCCGCGCTGAGTTGTCGGGCGCCCGTTCAGGGCGCTTGCGCGATCAAAGCCCGCACGTCGCCCGTGTAGCCTTGCAGCGCAGTCACCGTGCTTTTGCGCTGCTGCGCGGTGGCGCTGCGGTGCAACTCGGCCATGGCTTCGCAGGTTTGGGCAACAGCCTGGTCTTTGTAAGCGCGGTAGCTCGCATCTGGAGAGTGAAAGTAGCCTTTGGCCATGGCAGACAGGGCGGTTTGCGCGGTGCTGGCGTCGGCCTGGCGCAGTTGGGCCAGGGTTTGCAGCACTTCTTGCTGGCGGCGCAGGATTTCACGGTAGTGCAGCGGCTCGTCGCTGCCCGCCTTGTCCATGCGGGCCTGCAGTTGGCGCACCTGGGCTGGGTTGAGCGGGCCGTAAAAGTCTTCCAGCCGCTCGCGGATTTTTTGGGTGCGCCGTGCGATGCTGTCTTTGTCGGTGGTGAGCCACTCTTCACGCCACTTGCGGTTGTTTTTCTCATAAGTCGCCGCCATGGACTTGATCTGGCTGGCCTGCAGCATGGGCGCTACGGCAGCGGCGCCGGGCA
>CANGHQ010000236.1 GCA_947453585.1 Burkholderiales bacterium
ACGCATATCAGAGTGATCCACCGTCGCCCCACAGCCTTGTAGCCCCTGAACCACAGTCACTGACTCAGAAAAGCCAAGAAACAGAGAAGAAACCTAATTAATCTATTGACAGGTCAATCCATATCAGGAGCGGCGCCCTCGCCGCGAATCCCCACGCAAACGACACGCCTTCCGGCGCAACAAGCTTACACAGCCCGCCCCATCCGCTGCGCCATATCGGCTGGCAGCCCATAGGGCAATTCCCGCTCAAATTTCAGAGCCGCCTCGTTCGTGCGTTCGTCGGCGGCGGCCACCAGCGCCTTGACGATGCGGTTGGTGCCCGCAGAGTTGGCCAGTATCTCGGCCACCAGGGCAGCAACGGCCGCGTCGAGTTCCGATTCAGGCAGGCAGTGGTCTACCAAGCCAATGTCCAAAGCCTGCCGCCCGGTGATGCGTCGGCTGGTGAACATAAGCTCCTTGGCCGTGGCACGCCCCACGCGCTGGGGCAGGCGCACCGACATGCCCCACACCGGCACCAAACCCCATTGGCCATGGGTGTCGCCTAGCTTGGCCGATTCGCTGGCCATCAAGATGTCGCAGCCCAGGGCGAGTTCCAGCCCACCGGTAAAGCAGTGGCCGTGGATGCGGGCGATCGTGGGCTGGGGCAGCCGCGCCAGCGCGTCAATCGTCTCTGCGGCGAAGGCCTCGTCCATGTCCGCGCTTATTGTTGATAGATCGTGCCCTGCGCAAAACGAGCGCCCGGCACCTTGCAGCAGCACGCAGCCAACGGTGTCATCCGTGGCTATGGCGTCCAAGTGGGCGCGCAGGGCGACAAAACTGTCGGGCGACAGCGCGTTGAGTTTGTCGGGGCGGTTCAGGGTCAGGGTGGCCAGGCCCTGTTTGTCGTGGCGGGTAAGCAAATCGGCATGCATGGGCGTGGGCCTTGTGGTGAACCAAAAATTCATTCTAGAGCCACGCTTATTCCCCGCAGGTGCCGGTCCTTAACCCATGTATTTTCATGAGAATTGCGTACTGTTCAATAAGCACAATGTCATGTTTGCACGCTGATTTGATGGCATCCTGCGCCTTGACAATGAAAATTAATAATCTCTGCCTAAAATTGTTATGGATAACCGTGCCGCAGCTCGCGCTGAGCGTTGCGGCGATTGCGGCGCCGCCCAATATCGTCGTGCTGGTTGCGGACGATTGGGGCTTTGGCGACATTGGCGCCCTGGGTAGCGAAATTTCCACCCCCCACATCGACAGCCTGGCGCGCCGGGGCGTGACTTTTTCCAACTTCCATGTGGCTTCCACCTGCTCGCCCACGCGCGCCATGCTGCTGACCGGCGCTGACCACCACCGCGTGGGCGTGGGCAATATGCCCGAATCCATGCCGGCGCAACATGAAGGCCGACCGGGTTATGAAGGCGTGCTCAGCGACCAGGCGGTCACGCTGGCCACGCAGCTCAAAGACCAGGGCTACCACACCTACATCACTGGCAAATGGCACCTGGGCAAGACGCCCGACAAGCTGCCCGGGCGCCGGGGCTTTGAGCGGTCTTTCATCCAGGCCGACAGCGGCTCGGACAACTGGGAGAACCGCACCTACATGCTGCTGTACGACAAGGCCTATTGGTTTGAGGGTGAGCGCGAGGCCACGTTGCCCAAAGACTTCTATTCCTCCAAGTTCGTTGTCGATAAAGCGATTGAGTACATGTCGGCGCAGGGCGATAACAAGCCGTTTTTCACCTACATCGGCTTTCAGGCCAACCACATCCCCATCCAGGCGCCAAAGGAATTTGTCGATGCCTACCAAGGCAAGTACGACGCTGGCTGGCCTGCGCTGCGCCAGGCGCGGCATGACAGCGCGGTGCGACTGGGCCTGTTTCCTGGGCAAGCTGAAATGGCCACCATGCAGCGCGGCTTGGACTGGAACGCGCTGGACGCCGATGAGCGCCGCCTGCAGTCCCGGCGCATGGAGGTTTATGCCGGCATGGCTCAGGCAGCGGACTTTCATATTGGCCGCCTCATCAGCCACCTGAAAAAGACCGGTCAGTTTGACAACACCGTGTTTGTTTTTTTGTCTGACAACGGGCCCGATCCGGCCGACCCGCTGAGTATTGCGGCGTCCAAATACTGGGTACGCGCCAACTACCGCACCGATGGGCCGGATCTGGGCGCAAAAGGCACCTTCTCGGCCAATGGTCCGCGCTGGGCCAGCGCGATTGCCGCGCCTTGGAGCGGCTTCAAGTATTTTGCGAGCGAGGGCGGCGTGCGGGTGCCGCTCATCATTGCGGGTGCCACGGGCGCGCTCACGGACAAGCGTTCCAACGCGTTTACCACCGTCAAAGACATCATGCCCACGCTGCTGGACCTGGCAGGCGTTGCGGCCCATGGCGCTACCTACCAAGGCGCGCCTGCAGTCACCATGGACGGACGCAGCATGGTGCCACTGCTGACCGGGCGCGCAGACGCTATTTACCGTCCCGATGAACCGGTGGGCTACGAGCTTGCAGGCAGCGCATCGCTGCACAAGGGGAATTACAAGCTCGTCAAAAACATCGCGCCGGTGGGTGACGGCCAATGGCGTTTGTACGACATGGCCAAAGACCCCGGCGAAACCCAAGACCTGCGCGAGGAATTGCCCGCCCTGTTTACCAGCATGCAGGCCGACTACGCCGAGTACGCCAAAAACAACAATGTGCTGCCGATCCCGGAGGGTTTTGACTTGCATGACGCCGGCCTGCGCTACGCGGTGCACCACTTTTTTCTGCCCAAGCTGCGCGCCGCGCTGCCTGCATTGCTGGCGGGCTTGGCGCTCTTGGTGGGTGGCGTGTGGTGGCTGCGCCGCCGCCGGGCGCAGGCTCGGCCCGCTTAAGGGCTAAGGTTCCGGGGCCTTTATGCGCCCCGCTCAGCCAGCGCTTGTGCAATGCGCTTGCGCCCCACCGTGGGCTTGGGACAGCTTCCTTTGGGCAACTCAAACCAGCTGCGTACGTCGTTTTCCAGCGCCAGGCCGTGCATAAAGTTGTATATCGCTTTTTTCAGGCCCCGGCCCAGGGTGTCGTGGTCCACGCCGCTGGGGTCGGTAAAGCCGATGTCATTTTTGGCAAAAGTCACGTCTGGCAGTTGCGCCAGCGTGATGCCATAGGCTGCTGGGTCTTTGCCCACGGGTGAATGCACGGTGCAGCTAAAACGGTGAAAAAAGCCGCTCTGAATACAACCGGCCTCAAACAACTGGCGCACATATTCCAGCGCGTCCACCGTGTCTTGCACGGTTTGGCTGGGGAATCCGTACATCAAATAGGCGTGCACCAAAATGCCTGCGTCGGCAAAGCCCTTGGTCACCCGCGCCACCTGGGCCACGGACACGCCTTTTTTCATCAAATCGAGCAGCCGGTCTGAGGCGACCTCAAGCCCGCCAGACATGGCGATGCAGCCGCTTTGCGCCAGCAGTTCGGCCAATTCGGGGGTAAAGGTTTTCTCAAAGCGGATATTGCCCCACCAAGACACCTGCAAATTGCGGCGCAAGATCTCTTGGGCCAGTGCCTTGAGCACCTTGGGTGGCGCGGCCTCGTCGACAAAGTGAAAGCCGGTTTGCCCGGTCTCGGCCACGATGGCTTCCATGCGGTCCACCAGCGTGGCGGCAGATGCCGTCTCGTAGCGCGAGATGTAGTCCAGACTCACGTCGCAAAAGCTGCACTTTTTCCAGTAGCAGCCTTGGGCCACGGTCAGCTTGTTCCAGCGCCCGTCGCTCCACAGGCGGTGCATGGGGTTGAGCATGTCCAGCAGCGAGAGGTATTTGTCGAGCGGCAGGCCGTCCCAGGTGGGCGTGCCCACGTCCTCAAATGGCACATCGGTCTCGGCCCAGTTTTGGTATTTGACCTGGCTGCTGGCGGCGTCTCGCACAAAGGTGCGCACCAGGCGGCT
Organism: Burkholderiales bacterium; assembly: GCA_947453585.1. Taxonomy (GTDB): domain Bacteria; phylum Pseudomonadota; class Gammaproteobacteria; order Burkholderiales; family Burkholderiaceae_C; genus Allorhodoferax. Next base: position 3,907 of record CANGHQ010000236.1, read on the forward strand.
TGCGGAGCGCTTGCCGCGCAGGTGTTCCAGTAGCGCCAGCAGGGGCCGCTCGCCCGCGTCCAACGTCACAACGTCCACGTAGTCAAACAGCCGGGGCTCGGTCATCTCGCGCAGCTCGGTGTTGACATAGCCGCCACCGAGCGCGATTTTGATGTGGGGGTGGTGGGCGCGCACCGTCTGCGCGATGCGCAATGCGGCGTACATGGCGCCGGGAAAAGGGACGGACAAGAGCAGCAACTGCGGCGCGTGTTGGTCAACTGCGGCCAGCGTTAAATCGCGCAGCACATCG
>CANGHQ010000237.1 GCA_947453585.1 Burkholderiales bacterium
AACGAGACCGTGCCGGTGGTCTTGCCCTACCTGGAGCCCGCCCAAGCCGCGCTGCTGCAGTCCGAGCTGGCCTACCAAAACCACATTGCCACGATGGCGCACTGCGCAGCGCTGCCGCGCGGCCCCATCCACGCCGACCTGTTTCGCGACAACGTGATGTTTCTCCCGGACGCCGACGCCCATGGCGCGCCCGTGCTCAGCGGCTTTTTTGACTTTTATTTTGCCGGCAACGACGCCTGGGTGTTTGACATCGCGGTGTGCCTGAACGACTGGTGCGTGGACTTGGACAGTGGCGCGGCCATTGACGAGCGCGCCCAGGCCTTTTTGGCGGCCTACGCCAGCGTGCGCCCGCTCCAAGCTGCCGAACGCAAGCTGCTGCCCGCCATGCTGCGCGCCGCCGCCCTGCGTTTTTGGCTCTCGCGCCTGTGGGATTGGTATCTGCCGCGCGAAGCCAGCATGCTCAAGCCCCACGACCCGACCCGGTTTGAGCGCGTGCTGCGCCAACGCATTGCCCACCCCCAGGCCACCGGCATGGAGCACAAGGACCTCGAGACGACCGCATGAAACTCAACATCCTTCCGGCCCGCCAGGGCGTTTTGTGGGTCAAGCTGGGCGTCAAAACCTTTTTGCGGCAACCGCTGGCGCTCTCGGGCCTGTTTTTTATCTTCATGCTGTTGATGTCGGTGCTGAGCATGGTGCCGGTCTTGGGCAACGCGCTGGCCCTGGCCCTGCTGCCGGGCGCCACGCTGGGCCTGATGGCGGCCACGCAAGAGGCTGTCAAGGGCAAATTTCCCATGCCCATGGTTTTGCTGAGCGCCTTTCGGGCTGGGCGCAAGGAACTGCGCTCCATGGTGGTGCTGGGCGTGTTGTATGCGGCTGGGTTTTTGCTGGTGCTGGCGTGCTCGGCCCTGATGGACGGCGGCAAGTTTGCCAAGCTCTATTTGGTAGGCGGCAGCGTGGGCGCCGATGTGCTGCAAGACGGCAGCTTTGAATCCGCCGCCCTGCTGGCCATGGTCTTGTATTTGCCGCTTTCGTTGCTGTTTTGGCACGCCCCTGCGTTGGTGCACTGGCATGGAATGTCACCCGTAAAAAGCCTCTTTTTTAGTGTGGTGGCCTGCTGGCGTAACTTTGGCGCTTTTCTGGTCTACAGCCTGGTGTGGATGGCCTTCTTTATTTTGATGGGCACCGCTATTGCGCTGGTGGCGAGCTTCTCGGGCAGCGAAGAACTGGTAGCGGCCGTGCTGTTCCCGTGCGCGCTGGTAATGGCGGCCATGTTTTTCACCTCGATTTATTTCACGTTTGCCGACAGTTTTGATACGGGCACGGACGTGCTGGCATAGCGCCTCGGAATGCGGCATGCGGAAGTCACCCGCGTGTCACGGTGAAGTCACACAGCGCTTCTAATCTCGGGTGAACGGGCGCCTCCGCGCTCGCACATGCTGCTCGCAGCCACCCCAATGTCCCTACTTCACTTCAAACGCTGCGGCGCCATTCGCCACAAGCTGCGTGCAGCCGCATTAGCCCTTAGCGCCACCGTGGCCTTGGGCGCGCTTGCCCAAACTGCGCCTGCGGCAGCGGCACCCGAGCCTTTGCCAACCGAGGCGCTGCGCCTGCAAGACTTCTTCCAAATGCCCGTGGGCCCCAAAGGCCTGGTAATCAGCGAGCGCCTGCGCCAAGCCCAGGGCCGCCAAGTGCGGATCACCGGCTATGTGGTGCAGCAAGAAGTGGCCACGCTCGGGCAGTTTTTGCTCACACCCCGCCCGGTGCTCATGAGTCAGCACGCCGACGGCGAGGCCGACGACCTGCCCCCAGCTACCGTGTTTGTGCGCCTGGACGCTAACCAGCAAGACTGGGCCGTGGCCCACGCCCGTGGCCTGGTGGAAGTCACTGGCACGCTGGAAGTGGGGCGTCAGGAAGAGCGCGATGGCCGCGTCTCCTGGTTCCGGCTGCAGCTCGCGCCCGAGGCCATTCGCGGCATGAACCGCTTTGAAGTCACCCAGTACCTGCACAGCCTGCAACACGCGCACTAAGGCCGCCCCCAAAGCGGCCAAGCCCCTTTTTTTGCTTTAACCCTTTTTATTGATTGGAAACCGCCATGCAATTTCCTGCCCTGCCCCCGCTGAGCGCCCTGGCCCTGTGCGCCTTGGCCTTCGGTGCCCAAGCCGCCCCCACCGTCACGCGCCTGACGCCGCCCAGCGAGCTTTTCTCAAGTGGCCAGGCCGCCCCGGTGATTGCCCGCTTTTTGCCCGGTCAGCGCTTTGACCTGCAAGCCACACTGCGTCCCGACGACGCGGGCAAAAGCATCAGCAGCGCCCGTTTTGCGATTGACGGCAAAACTGTGAACGCCAATGTGGCGCTCAAAGTGTGCGAGTCCGCCTGCCTCAAAGGCGTGCCCGCCAACGCCACGCTGGCCAGCGTACGCGCTGTGAGCGTGGACAAACCCGGCGTGCACCAGTTGACGGTGACTGCCACCCAAAGCGACGGCCAGACGGTGACTGCCACCGGCAATTTTGAGATCGTGCCGCTGGTGCCAGGCGGCCAAAAGGTCAAGAACATAATCATCTTGCTGGGCGACGGCATGGGTGCGGCGCAGCGCACGGCTGCGCGCATCGTGGCCGGGGGTTACGCGCAAGGCAAAGTGATCACGCCACTGGCCATGGACACCTTCCCGGTGACAGGCATGGTCAAAACCGCCTCGCTCAATTCGGTGGTCACCGACTCAGCGCCCGGCATGACGGCCTATGTCTCGGGCAACAAAAACAACAACAACGAAGAAGGCGTGTTCCCCGACGACACCACCGACCCGTTTGACAACCCGCGCATTGAATACCTGAGCGAATACCTGCACCGTACCCAGGGCAAGGCGCTGGGACTGGTGACCACCGCCGATGTGTTTGACGCCACCCCGGCCGGCAATGCGGTGCACACCAGCAGCCGCGGCGCAGGCACCGGCATCGTGGACCAGTTTCTGGACGACCGCCACCTGACGGGCCTGACCGTGCTGATGGGCGGAGGACGCAAATGGTTCATGCCATCCACCACGCCCGGTTCGGCGCGCGGCGACCGCAGCGACTACGCCTTTTCTGCCACCGATGCGCACACGGCTGACATCGTCAAAGGCTGGGGCGCGTCTGCGGGCGCGCTCGACAAAGACCGCGACTTGCTGGGCGACTTCCAACGCGCTGGCTTTCAATACGCCAGCGACAAGACCAGCATGGACGCCATCGACGGCGACAAGACCGAGCGTTTGCTGGGTCTGTTTGCCCACTCCAACATGAACGTGGCCCTGGACAAGATGGACGGCCGGCGCAACAAGGCCCGCGGCGTGACAGGCCGGGTGGTGGACGACTATGGTTTTCCTGACCAGCCCATGCTCGACGAGATGACCGCCAAGGCCTTGCGCGTGCTCGACCGCCAGAAAAAAGGTTTTGTACTGATGGTCGAAGGTGCCTCGATTGACAAACAAGCCCACGCCATGGACAGCGAGCGCTGGATGCTCGACACGCTCGAATTTGACCGCGCCATTGCCCTGGCCCAGGCCTATGCCGCGAAGCATAAAGACACGCTGGTGATCGTCACCGCCGACCACGAATGCGCAGGTGTAGCGCTGATTGGTGGCTCCAAGGTGAGCGACGCCCGCCTGCAAGCGCTGGTGCGCGAAGGCGGCGGCACCGCGCTGCGCGATGCAGTGGTGGGCGTCTACGAACAGGCCGGCTTTCCAAAATACCGTATCGCCGCTGACGGCTACCCCGAGACGGTGGACATCGACAACCGCCTGCTGGTGGGCTATGGCGCTAACTCAGACCGCATGGAAGACTTCCGCACCAACGAGCGCCCCCTGCAAGACAGTCAGCAGCCCTTCGTGAAAAAAGAACCCCTGGCCGCCTACCCGGCCGGCCCCATGGCGCGTGACGCCGAAGGCAAATACATGGTGACCGGCCAGGTGCCTGGCGACAGCGCGGTGCACACGGCTACTGACATTCCCCTGTCGGCCTTTGGCCCCGGCGCTTATTCGTTCACCGGGGTGATTGACAACACCGACGTGTTCTTCAAGCTGGCGCAGGCGGCGACGCGGGGCGTAGTGTTGCCTGCGGGTTTGGTGGGGGTGGCGCGGAAGTAAGCGATTTACCCAGGCGCAAACCGCAACCGAAGGTCATGGCAAACGCCGGCGCCTTCGTCACAGAGGCCG
>CANGHQ010000238.1 GCA_947453585.1 Burkholderiales bacterium
GCCCTGCTGCACGCCTGCCGCGTGCTGGCAGGCTGATTTCTCCCCGTCCCTTCCATTCTGAGGCTTGCCCCATGAAGCTTTACTACGCCCCCCGCGCACCCAACCCCCGCCGGGTGCAAATGTTCATGGCCGAAAAAGGCATCACCGGCATCGCCCTGGTTCCGGTGGACCTGAACAGTGGCGAACACTTTGGCACGGCTTTTCGGGCCAAGAGCCCGCTGGCCAAGGTGCCCGCGCTGGAGCTCGAAGACGGCCGGGTGCTGACGGAAACCCGCGCCATTTGCAGCTACCTTGAAGGCCTGTACCCCGAAACCAATCTGATGGGTGTCGATTTTGACGAGCGCGCCTTTATTGAAATGGCCGACCGCCGGGTCGAGTGGACGCTGCTGCTGGGCATCGCCAACGGCGTGCGCCACACGCACCCGGGCCTGGCGCCCCTGGAGTCACCCCAGTTTGCCGACTTTGGCCTCTCACAAACCGCCAAGGTGAAAGAATCCGCCAAGGTGTTTGACCAGCTGCTGCAAACCCAGGCTTGGATGGCCGGGCCGTGCTTCACCATTGCCGACATCACCGCCTTTTGCGCGCTGGAGTTTGGCCGCGCCTTGCTCAAATTCACCCCGGCAGACCTGGGTCTGGCCGCTCTGCAAGACTGGCGCGACCGCATGGCCGCGCGCCCCAGCGCCAAGGTGGTCTAGGCCCGCCCCATGTTTTTGGCGTCCAAACTGCTGGCTTTTTTGACCGAGCCGCTGGCCTGGGTGGCCGCCCTGGTGCTGACGGCCTTGCTGCTGCTGGGCAAAGCGCAGGCGGGCGCTCCGCAGCCGGGCAAAGGCAGGTGGGGCCTGCGCGTGTTGTGGATGGCTTTGTTCGTGCTGCTAGTGCAAGGCTGGGAGCCACTGCCCGATGCGCTGCTGCGCCGCCTGGAAGACCCGTATTCCCACACGCCCAGCGGGCAAGAGCTGCAGGCGTTTGCGGGCGTGGTGGTGCTCGGTGGCGCGCTGGAGCCCTCTTATGTGTGGGAAGGCCGCAGCCAGGTCGCGTTGAACTTTGCCGCCGAACGCATGATCGTGCCGCTCGCCCTGTTGCGCCAAAACCCTGCGCTGCAAATGCTGTTTACCGGTGGCGAAGGCGATTTGCTGGGCCAGGGCCTGTCCGAGGCTGCGCGTGCCCGACTTTTTTACGAATCGCTAGGCCTGCCGCCCGAACGCCTGCTGGTGGAAGACCGCTCGCGCACTACCTTTGAGAACGCCGTTTTCAGTGCCCGCCTGCACGGCATTGATCCCGCCAAGCCCTGGCTCCTGGTGACGTCCGCCTCGCACATGCGCCGCGCACTGGCCACGTTTCAAAAAGTCGGATGGAACGTGACGCCCTACGCGGTGGACTTCAACACCGGCAGCCGCACGCCCTGGACCGAATATTCACTGGTGCGCGGCAGCCGCAAATGGGCTTTGCTCTTGCACGAACTGCTGGGCTCGGTGGCCTACCGGCTGGCCGGGCAGGCCTGAGGCGCAGCAGGCGTGCAACTGGCGATTCAAACCGCCTCGTCCGTCACCTTGCTACGCACCGCCAGCACCTTGTCCACGCGCCGACCGTCCAGGTCGATCACCTCAAAAGTCCAGTTTTGGCACTCGATGCGTTCACCCAGACGCGGCAGGCGCCCGGAGATGGACATCAGCAGGCCCGCCAGCGTGTTGTAGCGCCCGCGCTCCTCGTCGGGCAAGCCATCCATATCGAGCCGGGCTTTAAGCTCGCCCAGCGGCATTACACCGTCGAGCAGCCAGCTGCCGTCTTCGCGCTCGGTGGCCCAGGCGTCGGCCTGCGCACCCATCTGCAGCTCGCCAGTGATGGCTTCGAGCAGGTCGCGCGGCGTGAGAAGCCCCTGCACCACGCCGTATTCGTCCACCACAAACACCAGGCGCCCGGACTGCAGGCGAAACTGCTCCAGCAGCTCCATGCCGCTCAGGGTTTCCGGCACAAACACTGCAGGCGCGGCGTGCGCGCTGATCGGCACGTCAGGCTGCGCTCGCAGGTCCAGCAGCTGCGCCACGCTGATGACGCCCACCACATCGTCCAGCGACCCCCGGCACACCGGGTACCAGGAATGCGCCCCTTTGCCGCCGCCCGTGGCCGCCAGCGCCAGGCTGTGCGCCACGGTGTCGGCACCGTCGAGCCACTGCACGTCGGAGCGCGGCGTCATGAGCGAGGTCAGGGGCCGCTCGTCCAGGCGAAACACGTTTTGCACCATCTGGTGCTCGTGCTCTTCAATCAGGCCGGCGTCCACGCCCTCTTCCAGGCTGGCGGAGATTTCTTCTTCGGTCACGGCGCGCGCGGTGGTGGTGTCAATGCGCAACAGCTTGAGCGTGCCCGCCGTGGTGCTGGAAAGCAGCTTCACAAAGGGTTTGGCTGCGGTGGCCAGCCACAGCATGGGCCGTGCTACCCAGCAAGCCACGGTTTCGGGGTGCAACTGGCCGATGCGCTTGGGCACCAGCTCGCCAAAAATAATGGTGGTGAAGGTGATCGCGGTCACCACCAGCGCGGTGGCAGAGATGGCCGAGGCTTTTTCAGACGTGCCCCAGGTCTGCAACCAGGCGGCCACGCCGTCGCTGAACGCCGCTTCACCCACAATGCCGTTGAGCACGCCAATCGAGGTGATTCCCACCTGCACCGTGGACAAGAATTGGTTGGGGTTGCCCAAGAGTTCCAGCGCCGCTTTGGCCCCGTGGTTGCCAGCTTCGGCCAGCGCGGCCAGGCGCGCGCGTTTGCTGCCAGCCAGCGCCAGCTCGGACATGGCAAACACGCCGTTGAGCAGTGTCAAAAAAACGATCAGCAAAAATTCCATGGAACTGGCGCGAAAATGAACACATGGCACTTTACTTGATTGGCGACGTGCAGGGCTGCAACAGCGCCCTGGCGCGGCTGCTGGACGAAATCTCTTTCTCCCCGAGCCGTGACACGCTTTATTTGCTGGGAGACTTGGTCAACCGCGGGCCTGACTCGCTGGGCGTCTTGCGGCGGCTCAAGGCGCTGGACGGCGCGGCGCGCTCCCTGCTGGGCAACCACGACCTGCATTTGCTGGCCATTGCCCACGGCGTGCGGGGCCCAGGCCGGGGCGACACGCTGGGCGCGGTGCTGGATGCGCCCGACCGCGGTGTGCTGCTGGACTGGCTGCGCCAGCAATCCATGGCGCTCTCAGTCAGCGTGGCGGGCCACAAGCTCTTGCTGGTGCACGCCGGCGTATTGCCTCACTGGACCGCCGACCAGACTCTGGCGCTGGCCGCCGAAGTGCAAGACGCGCTGCGCGCACCCGGCTACGGCCAGTTTCTGCACGCCATGTACGGCAACACGCCCACGCACTGGAGCGAATCACTGCGCGGCGCAGAACGCCTGCGCGTCATCGTCAACGCGCTCACGCGGCTGCGCTTTTGTGACGCGCAAGGCCACATGGAATTTGATAGCAAGGAAGGCCCGGGCCAGGCGCCAGCGGGCTTCATGCCCTGGTTTGATGTGCCGGGGCGGCGCACTGCGCAAGACACGGTGGTGTTTGGACACTGGTCAATGCTGGGGCCGCTGGCGCGTCGCGATGTGGTGGCCATGGACACCGGCTGCGTGTGGGGCGGCTGCCTGAGCGCCCTGCGACTGGACCCGCAGCAAGCCGCAGGTCCGCTGGAGTGGACGCTGCACCAGGTGCATTGCGAAGCGGCGCAGAAACCGGGCAAGTTCTGAAGTCACTGGAGGCGGGTGGCCGAAGGCCGGGGCGCTCTGGGCTGCGACCTTGCAGCGCGCGGGCGCCTATTCAGCCCATTTCACCTTCAACCAAGCCGCCACGCAGCGCAGCTGCTGCGCCGGTATTGCCTGTTGCGCTTATTCCGCCTTGAACAAAGCCGCCACGCGGCGCTTGGGCTTGATGTTGGCCGAAATGCTGCGGGCGCCGGTGCGCGGTGCCGATTCCCAAGACGGAGCCGCCTCGGGCGCTGCGCTGGGCTCGTAGGGCTTGTCAAAAAACGGATCGCGCGGCGCGGCAGGCGGGCGGGTGTAGTCGCGCCGGGGTGCGCGTTCGTCACGCGCGGGGCGGGCAAACTGGCCTTCGTGGGCCACATCGCGCACGCTGTTGGGGCTGGTGGTGCGTGGGGCACGGCGAGAGTCGTCTTGCGTGCCTTCGCTGTACATGCGACGGCCGTCGTTAA
>CANGHQ010000239.1 GCA_947453585.1 Burkholderiales bacterium
AAATGGCGCCGGCCAGCACAATTACCAATTGCAATTTTTTCCAGATGGCCGACAGCTTTCGTTGGCTCAGCCACACCGCCTACCGCACCAAGGAACTCTCCCTGTCGCATGTGGACAAAGGCTTTGCCGCGCAAGAGCGGGTGTACTGGGAGACCGACGCCGCCTGGCAGGGATTTCGCGAGCTGATGGAAAAAATTCTCATCACATGGGATTGGGCCGAAGCCTTCGTAGCCCTGAGCCTGGTAGCCAAGCCAGCCATCGACGAAGCGGTTTTGCGAAAGCTGGGGGACTCAGCGCGCCACAACGGAGACATGCTCTTGGGCTTGCTTACCGACGCCCAATTGGTCGACTCCGCCAGGCATCGGCGCTGGGCCAGCTCCTTGGTAAAAATGGCTGTGGAAACCCCAGGTAACGCAGAAGTGATCAAAGGCTGGATCGCCAAGTGGGAACCGCTTGCAGACAAAGCCATTGATGCGTATTGCAATGCATTGGCAGACGTCCCCAATGCGGCGCAATTGGCAAAGCAAGCCAGTCGCGATTTCCGCCGGTCCTTAGACCTGTAAAGCACCATGGCGACACGGCTTACGCCCCGGCAGTTTCCGTGTCGCCTTATTTACTTTAGACAGGTACCGCAATGAGCCGACACCGGATTATGTCAACCATTAGCGGAAGTAGCTTTGATCAATGTGGACAAGATACGGTCTTGCGTGCGGCACTGCGTGCGGGAATTGCGTTTCCATACGAATGCAATTCCGGCGGCTGTGGAAGTTGCAAGTTCGAGTTGATCGAAGGGACTGTGGACAAGCTCTGGCCCACGGCACCGGGACTCAGTGAGCGCGACCAGCGCAAGGGGCATCTGCTGGCCTGCCAATGCAAGGCCACCAATGACCTGCAGATCAAATTTCGCGCAGGAGTTCCCCAAGCCGTCGCCCCGGCACCGGCGATACGACAACGTGCCACCTTGACTGGCATGTCTGAGGTGACCTATGACATCCGGGAATTCAGATTTACCACCATAGAAGCTGCTGCGTTTCGACCGGGCCAATATGCCATGCTTGAGATCCCCGGCGTGCCCGAAGCGCGGGCATATTCCATGTCAAATATCGGTAACACCGAGGGCCAATGGCACTTTCAAATTCGCCGGGTGCGAAGTGGTCGCGCCACTGAACGACTGTTCGAGCACCTGGCCATTGGAGATACCGTCGAGATCGACGGCCCTTACGGGCATGCCTATCTGAGGCCCGACGTTTCACGCGACATCATCTGTGTAGCCGGAGGCTCCGGTTTGGCGCCCATGGTGTCCATTGTGCGGGGCGCAGCCCAAGCGGAAATGCTCAAAACACGCCGACTGCACTTTTTCTATGGCGGAAGAACCGCGCGCGACATCTGTGGCGACGACTTTTTACAGGTTTTGGGGGAGCACGCAAGCTCCGTTCAATTCCACCCGGTGGTATCCATGCCGCAGGATGACACGAGCAAGCATTGGACTGGTGAAACGGGCTTTGTCCATGAGGCGGTCCAACGCGCTTTTGGTGAACGCCTTTCCGATTTTGAGTTTTACCTCGCCGGCCCGCCCCCCATGACGCAGGCCATGCAGGAAATGCTCATGCTCGCCCATAAGGTTCCGTTTGAACAGATTCACTTCGACCGTTTTTTCTAACCAAATATGCGGGGCGGTCACCCGCACCGCAATCCCTATTCAAATACCGGCGAACTGGGATTGGCCACGGGCTTGCCTGCTGCCACCCAGGCGTCAAAGCCCCCGGCAATCGAACTGACCTTGAGGTAGCCCATGGACTGCAATTGCACCGCGGCCAGGGCGGCGCGGCCACTGGTTTTGCAATAGAGCACGATGTTCAGGTCGCGCGCGGCAAGTTCGGGGCTGCCGCTGATCTTGAATTCGAGCAGTCCGCGCGACATGTGCACCGCGCCTGGCAGGTGGCCGGCGGCGTATTCGTCGGCCTCGCGCACGTCGATCAGCACATCCGCGCTGCGAATGGCGTCTTCGGCCTGGTTGATGGCAATTTCGTGGGTATGGGCTTTGGCCTGGGCCACCAGGTCGTGTGCGGTTTTCATGGGTATTGTCTTTCGGTGGGCGTGATCAGCGTGGCTTGAGGCGAAGCTGGTTGCTGTCAAAAACCTCGATTACAACCGCAATCCCCTGCCCCACGCTTTGGGTCACGGTACAAAAGCCCTCAAACTGTTCCAGCACGCGGTCCAGGTGTTCGAGCGACGACGCAGGCACGCCCAGGGTCAGCACCGCGCGGATTTGCAGCACGCGCAGGCGGCCTTCGCTGTTGCGCCCGACTTGGGCTTCGACCTCGCAGCGCAGGGGCTCCGGGTTTTGCTTGAACTTGCGCAGCGCAAACAAGAGCGAATCAGCCAGGCAGTTGCCCACGGCCGCTGCCAGCAGTTGCACGGGTGACGGCCCCAGACCACTGCCCAGGGGTGCGGGCTCGTCGGCCAGCAGAGGCGGCACCGCGCCGCCAAAGCTGACGCTAAATTGATAATCCTGCTGTTGCTGCAGGCTGACGTGAACCAGGGTTTCGCTCATAAAGTTCCAAAAGTTGAGTTTGCTAGCGTGGCGTGTGGGGCGGAAGCGCCCTCGCCCGCCATGCATTCAGTGCGGCTTGCGTTCGGCCAAGCGCACGATGCCCAGGGCTTTGAGCACGTATTTCTCGTACACCGGCTCGGAGGTACCGTTGCGGATTTTGCGCAGAAAGTATTTCTCAAACGCAATCTTGGCCAGGTGCACCCATTTGCCTTTTTTGAACCAGTTGACATTGCGCGGCGGTATTTGCGGAAGCGCCACAAAAGCCGCGCCGGTGTCGCCCATGTCGGCCAGGCAAATGGCGTTCCAGGTGCCCTTGGCCAGGGCGGGCTTACCGGCTAGTTCGTCGGCAATATTGTGCGCAATAGCGCCCACCATACTCTCGATCATGTAGCCGGTTTTGGGTGTGCCAGTGGGCACCGGCGTTACTTCCACCGGGGGAATGGCCACGCACACGCCGGCCGAGAAGATGTTCTTGTAGGCCTTGCTGCGCTGAAACTCGTCTATGAGCACAAAGCCACGCGGGTTGCACAAATTGGGCACGGCAGCCACCTCGTCCACGCCCTTAAACGCCGGCAGCATCATGGACAGCTTGAAGCCCAGTTCGTGCTCTTTGTAGACATTGCCCAGATCGTCGAGCTGGGTGACAAACATCTTGCCTTCTTCGACCTTGGTGGTCTTGGCGTTGGTGATCCACTTCATGTCGCGGTTGCGCATCTCAGACTCCAACATCGATTTGCTGTCGCCCACGCCGCCCAAGCCCAGGTGGCCGATATAGGGCTCGCTGGTCACGTAGGTAATGGGCACCTTGTGGCGCAGCTTGCGTTTGCGCAGGTCGGTGTCCAGGATAAAAGCAAACTCATAGGCCGGGCCAAAGCAGCTCGCACCCGGCATGGCGCCAATCACCAGCGGGCCGGGGTCTTTGAGAAAGTGCTGGTAATCAGCCCAAAACGCGTCTGCGTGGTCTACCGTGCACACCGAATGCGTAAAGCCGCCGCCACCGTGCGATGCGGGCCCGGCGCCCGGCACCTCGGCAAACGACAGCTTGGGGCCAGTGGTGATAACCAGGTAGTCGTAGGCCAGACTCTGGCCGTCGCCCAGGGTCAGGGTGTTGGCTTCGGCGTTGATGGCGGTGACGGGCTGCGCAATAAAACCAATGCCCTTGCGCTCCAGATAGGGTTTGATCGGCAGCGTAATTTCTGCACGCTTGCGCCAGCCCACGGCAAGCCAGGGGTTGCTGGGCACAAACTGGAAATAGTCCACCGCGTTGACCACAGTGACTGTGTGTTCTTTGGCTAGCAGATCGCGCAGCTCGTATGCGGCGGGAAGCCCGCCGATGCCTGCGCCAATGATCACGGTATGGGCCATGCTGCCTCCTGATAAGCAATACGCCTATTGGGACGCACAAACGCAGGCCCGGCCTTGCGCCACGTCAAATTGCAGCCAGTCCGCAGCGGGCCCAGACACATACGGGAAGGTGCGGGAAGTTTTTCGGGGCGCGCTCGCAGGGCCGCGATGGTCCGCAGGCGCCAGAACGAGCCCGAAGGCTAGGCCAGGTACATCTGGCGCAGCCGTTCCAAGTCAGGCTCGGCCAGGCCCAGGGCCTGCTGCAGGTACTGCGCCA
>CANGHQ010000240.1 GCA_947453585.1 Burkholderiales bacterium
TCAAAGGCCTGGATGCCCAGACGGTGCAGCGTAGGCGCACGGTTGAGCATGATGGGGTGCTCTTTGATCACCTCTTCCAGGATGTCCCACACCACCGGCGTGCCGGATTCGACTTCCTTCTTGGCAGCCTTGATGGTGGTGGCAATGCCCATGGATTCCAGGCGCGCAAAGATGAAGGGCTTGAACAACTCCAAGGCCATCAGTTTTGGCAAACCGCACTGGTGCAGCTTGAGTGTTGGGCCCACGGTAATCACGGAACGACCAGAGTAATCGACGCGCTTGCCCAGCAAATTCTGGCGGAAACGACCCGACTTGCCCTTGATCATGTCGGCCAAGGATTTCAGTGCGCGCTTGTTGGCGCCGGTCATGGCCTTGCCGCGGCGACCGTTGTCCAGCAAGCTGTCCACGGCTTCTTGCAGCATCCGCTTTTCGTTGCGGGCAATGATTTCAGGCGCTTTGAGTTCCAGCAAACGGCGCAGGCGGCTGTTGCGGTTGATCACTCGGCGGTACAAGTCGTTGAGGTCGGAGGTCGCAAAGCGGCCGCCGTCCAGCGGAACCAAAGGACGCAGGTCCGGTGGCAACACGGGCAGCACGTCGAGCACCATCCACTCGGGCTTGATGCCCGACTTCTTGAACGCTTCCAGCACTTTGAGGCGCTTGGTGTTCTTCTTGATCTTGAGCTCGGAGCCGGTCGCATCATTGCGCAGGCGCTCGATCGAGCCTTCGATGTCGATGCTTTGCAGCAAGTCCTTGATGCCTTCGGCGCCCATCTTGGCCTGGAATTCGTCGCCATATTCCTTGAACTTGGCGTCGAAATCGTCTTCCGTCATGATGCTGAATTTCTTCAGCGGCGTCATGCCGGGGTCGGTCACCACATAAGCTTCAAAGTACAACACGCGTTCGATGTCACGCAGCGTCATGTCCAGCACCAGGCCCAAACGGCTTGGCAGGGATTTGAGGAACCAGATGTGAGCGCAAGGAGCGGCCAGATCAATGTGGCCCATGCGTTCGCGGCGAACCTTGGTCTGTGTGACTTCAACGCCGCACTTCTCGCAGATCACGCCACGGTGCTTGAGGCGCTTGTACTTGCCGCACAGGCATTCGTAGTCTTTGATAGGGCCAAAAATCTTGGCGCAAAACAGACCGTCGCGCTCTGGCTTGAAGGTGCGGTAGTTGATGGTCTCTGGCTTTTTAACTTCGCCAAAAGACCAGGAGCGAATTTTCTCGGGCGAGGCCATGCCGATTTTGATGGCATCGAAGTGCTCATCCGGCGTGAACTGCTTAAACAGGTCGAGTAATGATTTCATGGAAATTCCTTATTAATCAGTTGAGGGCAGGCCGCGCTGCGGTCTGCCCCGCAAAACCTCAGGAGCGCTCGAGCTCAATGTCCAGGCCCAGGGAACGGATTTCCTTGACCAGCACGTTGAACGATTCCGGCATGCCGGCCTCAATGGAGTGCTCGCCCTTGACGATGCTCTCGTACACCTTGGTACGGCCCTGCACGTCATCGGACTTGACCGTCAGCATCTCTTGCAAGACGTAGGACGCGCCATAGGCTTCCAGCGCCCACACTTCCATCTCACCAAAACGCTGGCCACCGAACTGGGCTTTACCACCCAAAGGCTGCTGCGTCACCAAGCTGTAAGGCCCGGTGGAGCGCGCATGCATCTTGTCGTCAACCAAATGGTGGAGCTTCAAGACGTGCATATAGCCCACGGTGGTGGGGCGCTCAAAGGCCTCACCGCTGCGGCCGTCAAACAGGTTGGCCTGGGTGCGCGCTGCCGTCAGGCCCTTGGCCTTGGCAACATCGTCCGGGTAAGCGAGTTTGAGCATGCCGCGAATTTCTTCTTCGCTCGCGCCGTCAAACACGGGTGTCGCGAAAGTCGCACCGCCTTGCAGGTTGGCAGCCATCTCCAGAATCTGCTCGTCGCTCAAAGCGGCGAGGTCTTCCTTGCGGCCGGAACCGTTGTAGATCGATTCCATGAACTGGCGCATTTCGGCCATCTTGGTCTCAGCCTGCAACATGTCACCAATGCGCTGACCCAGGCCCTTGGCGGCCCAGCCCAGATGCACTTCGAGCACCTGCCCGACGTTCATCCGCGAAGGCACGCCCAGCGGGTTGAGCACGATGTCGCACGGTGTGCCGTCGGCCATGTAAGGCATGTCTTCGACCGGAACGATCTTGGAAACCACACCCTTGTTACCGTGGCGACCGGCCATCTTGTCACCGGGCTGCAAGCGGCGCTTGACCGCAATGTAGACCTTGACCATCTTGAGCACGCCTGCGGGCAACTCGTCGCCTTGGGTGAGCTTCTTGCGCTTTTCTTCAAACGACAAGTCAAAGCTGTGGCGGGTTTGCTCCAGCGATGCCTTGATGCTTTCCAGTTGCGAAGCGACTGCGTCGTCGGCTGGGCGGATGTCGAACCAATGGAATTTCTCCACCGAGTCAAGGTAAGCGCGGTCGATCTTGGTGCCCTTGGCCAGCTTTTGCGGGCCGCCGTTGGCTGCCTTGCCGTCGAGCAGCTTGGCGATACGGTCAAAGGCGTCAGCTTCCACAATGCGGATCTGGTCGTTCAGGTCAAGGCGGAAACGCTTCAACTCGTCGTCAATGATCTGCTGGGCGCGCTTGTCGCGGGTGATGCCTTCGCGGGTAAACACTTGCACGTCGATGACGGTGCCCGAGCTGCCTTGGTCCACGCGCAGCGAGGTGTCTTTCACGTCGCTGGCCTTTTCGCCGAAGATGGCGCGCAAGAGCTTTTCTTCGGGTGTGAGTGTGGTTTCACCTTTGGGTGTGACCTTGCCGACCAGCGTGTCGCCGGGCAGGACTTCGGCGCCCACATAGATGATGCCGGACTCGTCCAGACGGTTGAGCTGCTGCTCGCTCAGGTTGGGAATATCACGGGTGATTTCTTCCGCGCCCAGCTTGGTGTCACGCGCCATGACCACGAGTTCTTCGATATGGATCGAGGTGTAGCGGTCTTCAGCGACCACACGCTCGCTGATCAAAATCGAGTCTTCGAAGTTGTAGCCGTTCCATGGCATGAAAGCCACGAGCATGTTCTGGCCCAAGGCGAGTTCGCCCAGGTCGGTCGATGCGCCGTCGGCAATCACGTCGCCGCGGTCGAGCTTGTCGCCCTTCTTGACGATGGGACGCTGGTGGATGTTGGTGTTCTGGTTGGAACGCTGGTACTTGATCAGGTTGTAGATGTCCACGCCCACTTCGCCAGCTTGCGCCTCGGCGTCGTTCACGCGAATCACCACCCGGGTCGCATCCACATAGTCCACGATACCGCCACGGGTGGCGGTGACCACGGTGCCGGAGTCAACCGCAGACACGCGCTCGATACCGGTGCCGACAAAGGCTTTTTCAGGACGCAGCACAGGCACGGCCTGGCGCTGCATGTTGGCACCCATCAGCGCGCGGTTCGCGTCATCGTGCTCCAGGAAGGGCACGAGCGAGGCTGCAACCGACACGATCTGTGCGGGCGACACGTCCATGTACTGCACGCGCTCGGCGCCGCACAGGATGGATTCGCCTTTTTCACGCGCCGAGACCAGGTCACCCGTCAGCAGTCCGTCTTTGTCCAAGGCCGCATTGGCCTGGGCAATCACGTACTTGCCTTCTTCAATAGCCGACAAATAGTCGATGTCCATCGTGACTTTGCTGTTGGCCACGCGGCGGTACGGCGTTTCAATGAAACCGTAGTCGTTCAAGCGGGCGTACAAGGCCAGCGAGTTGATCAGACCAATGTTTGGACCTTCCGGCGTTTCGATAGGGCACACGCGACCGTAGTGGGTCACGTGCACGTCACGCACCTCGAAGCCGGCACGCTCGCGCGTCAAACCGCCTGGGCCAAGGGCCGAAACACGGCGCTTGTGGGTGATTTCGGACAAGGGATTGGTCTGGTCCATGAACTGGGACAGCTGCGACGCACCGAAGAACTCTTTGAGCGCTGCGGAAATCGGCTTGCTATTGATCAGATCGTGGGGCATGAGCGGCTCTTGCTCGGCCTGGCCCAAACGCTCTTTCACGGCTTTCTCGATCCGTGCCAAACCGGTGCGGTCTTGGTTCTCGGCCAGCTCGCCCACGCAACGCACGCGGCGGTTACCCAAGTGGTCAATATCGTCCACATCGCCACGGCCGTTGCGCAAGTCCACCAGGATCTTGACAA
>CANGHQ010000241.1 GCA_947453585.1 Burkholderiales bacterium
CCGGCCACTGCCAGCAACTGGCGCAGCGCAGGCGTGCGGGCCGCCAGGTGCAGGCTGTGCTCTAGCGGCGGGCCACGGCGCTTGAGCAGCTCTAGGCACAAACCGCCATCGGCGTCGCTTGAGAGCTGCAGCCGCAGCACGGCGGGCGAGGCGTCTTGGCGGGCCTGGTCGCTGCGCATGACAAACAGCAGCTTGTGGTGCTCGGCCGCGGCCAGATGCAGGCGGCGCAATTGCTCGGTGCGCGCATGGGGCAACCAGGCCAGCACCGCGTCCACCGGCGCGCAGCGCAGCGCCTGCTCGGTGGCCCACAGGGGCGTGGCGCTGGCGCTTGGGTTGCCGCCGCCCTTGCCCGCAGGCGCGCCCCCGGGCGGCAGCTTGAACCACAGCAGGCGCCGCGCCGCCAGCCCCTGGGCGGCAAGGGCGGGCACAAAAGGCAGGTGCGGCGGCGCCACCAGCACCACGGGCCCGGTGCCGCAGCGCGCCAGCGCCGGGGCCAGCAAGCGCCATTCGTTGTGCACGCCGGGCGCTTGCAGCAGCTCGGTCAGCGCCCCCACTGGCCAGCCGGCGCCGGGCAAATGCAGGTCCAAAAGCGCCTCGCCCGTGGCCACCGTGCGCTGGGGCGCCAGCGCCAAGGCGTGGGCGCGCCAGACGTCGGCGTGCAGCGCGTCCAGCGCGTCAGCGGCAGGTGCGCTGTCGTCAAAAAACTGCGCAAAGGCTTGTTGGGCGACCATTTTTTCCAAAATACTGTTGTTATGAACAGTATAGGGTGAATGGCTTTGCGGCGCCCTTTTGCCGTAAATTTGGAGGCGGCGTGTGGGCTCTCAGAATCGATACAAGTTCAAGCGCGGCAACACAACTAGCTTTGCACCTTCAATGAAAATGCCGCCAAACAAGAATTCTCGTCTCCGTGCAAATATCCTAGACCTATTGGTCGCGATTTCTTGTTTATACGGGGATCAATGACCGACAGTCGTTCACACGTCGTTAGCCTGCGTTTAGTGACCGCGCGTCATTCAGCACAGATAACGAAGGCTCGCTTGGAACAAGCTTTACCTGTGCGCACGGATAAACGCCTGTACTACTGCATGGGTCTTGGGTTCAATCACACCATCTGGCGTGCCAGTGTTGAATTCTTGCTTGCGCGGCAACAATTCATTTTGGGGTGTAGCGACCCTTGGGGCCATCAATCGTAGAGTGCTCATCCTCCCAAATCGACTTACCGGTTACCTCACTCGTATGCTTTGTTTGCCTTTGCCGATAGCAAGCGGGGCACCATCCTAGGCTAGCGCGGCCGACTACTGCCATCACACTGAAAGTTGTGGGTTGCCCACAATTACCGCAAGTCGAAGGGCCACTGCTAGTGCCTCCAGAAATACTTAAAGCTTCCAGAATTTCATTTAAGGCCTCGGCGCCTGCAACCCTCTCTGGAAGGATGTATTGCAGCGAAATAGTCTTTTCGCCGACTTCTGAAAAGTAGATTTTCACTGAATCATCAACACTATCTCGCAAGACCTCGCCAATTCCCCAATCAGGTTTTTTTGGGTGTCTCACCCTTTCTCCTTTGCGGTACTTCATTTAAACCTCCCCAGGTTAATCATTTGCTTTATGGCAACTAGTGTACGCTCGACGCGACAAAGATTCTTGCGACTAGGGCGTAGAGGTCAAGGGTGGAGTCGGCGCTGGTCAGCGCGTCGGCTAGGGCCTAAATCTGCTCTGCCAAACCGCTGGGCCATGCGTGCAGTACCTGGCCTGCAGGGCTAAGACGTCTAGACCCTTACCCCAACAAGCGCGCGAACCAAGAAGGTTCGGCTATCACACTGGAGGAAAACATCATGGCATCCATTCGCAAACGGGGTAATACATGGCAGTGCATCGTCAGGGTAACGCAAGACGGTCAGGACTTCGAGGAGTCCCGCACCTTCGACACCGAACGCCTGGCCAAAGACTGGGGCAAACGGATTGAGGCCGACATCAAGCTCAACGGCATCCAGCACCGCACGCGCAGCGGCATCACTCTGGGCAAGCTGCTCGAAGACTACCTCAACGCCATCACCGCACTGCGCCCTGCTCGTCGCCAGACCGTGCACGACATTACCCGCCTGGCCTATGAGTTCCGCAACGACAAGCTCCCCACGCTCACCTCCAAGCGGTTTATGGATTTCGGTCTGAGCCGGGCCAAAGGCGGCGCGTCGGGTGCCACCGTGCTGCACGACCTGTCCACCCTGCGCAGCGTCATCGGTGCGGCCAAGCCCATGTTCGGCGTCAACATCAAAACCGACGCTATCGACGAGGCTACCAACTCCCTGCGCCGCATCGGAGCTGTGGCCAAAAGCAAGAGCCGCCACCGCCGCCCCACCAGCGACGAGCTTAAAGCCCTTACCGTGGAGTTCGAGCGCATCGGGCGCCACCCCGCCACCATCATCCCTATGAACACCATCCTGCAGGTCGCTATCTTGTTTCCGAGACGCCTTGGTGAGATAACCTCTATGACCTGGGAGGACTACCGAGGCACTCACATTACCCTGCGCGACACCAAGCACCCCGTGGCCCCCCGCACCGAGGTTGTGCCCGTCCCCGAAGACGCCGCGGCTATCTTTGACGCCCTGCCCCGCATCGACGCCCGCATCCTGCCCTACAACTCCGAGTCCGTCAGCGCCTCGTTCGAGCGCGCCTGCAAGCGCCTGGAGATAATGGACCTGCGCTTTCACGACCTGCGCCACGAAGGCATCACCCGGCTCTTTGATGCAGGCCTGAGCATCCCCGAAGTCGCTATGATTTCCGGCCACAAGAGCTGGGGCATGCTCAAGCGCTACACCCACATGTCACCCAAGTCCGTAGCTGACAAGCTGCGCGGGCGCTCCCGCCTTACCGAGTGGACGGATACCCTCTAATGCTGGTGTCGCGCAAGCTTGGTGAATCCTGAAAAGTTAGCGTCATTCACCCTCTGTCGCCAACAATCAAGATATAAATTTGGCTTCATACAAATATCGATCATTTGCAAGAAATTGGAATATTTGTATCTATTCTTCGAAATTACACTGCGTTTAGTCGGAACTAGCCGTTTTGGCGTGCCTGCGGTGGTTGCAGGCGTCGTGGCTGATGGCCAGGTTGTCTTGGTGGCTGCTGCCGCCCTCGCTCAAAGGCTGGATGTGTTCCAGCGTGGCGTCCCCCGGCAACACGTGCTGGCCGCACATCCAGCAAGGCACCACGCCATGCAACTGGCGCGCCACGGTTTTGTAAATCTTGTCGCGGGTGAGGGACAGGCGGCTCATGCGGGCACCAACAGAGAAATTGAGAGATGGACGACGACGGCGCTATTCAAGACGTCCAGCGGTCTTTTGCCACGGGCGCGGCCACACCCACCTTGTCCCACGCTGCTTGGGCAGCGGCTCCCGAGCCCAGCGCGGCGCGTTGCTCAAAAAATTGGGCGGTTTCCATGGCGCTGATTTTTTCAGCAATGGCCACGACAAAAAGCTGGTTCATGGTGGTGTCATCGGCGGCTGCAATCCGTTTGGCAGCTTGCTTTAGCGATTCCGGCAGGCGCAGTGCGTAGTTGCTCATGGTTGGGTGCTCCTTGGTACCGAGAGGTTCAATTGTTTGAAGGTTTGTTCAGGGTTCAGCACGGGGATGCCAAATAGCTTTGCCGGCCCAAAATCACGCAGGTTGTAGGTCACGATCGCCTGCGCCTGGGCGTTGACAGCGGCTTCGAGCACCATCTCATCGGCGGGGTCGCGCAATTGCGGTTTCCACTGGTAATGGGTTTTTACAGGGGCAATCTTGCCCGCCAGTTCGCTCAATATTGCATCAATATCGCTGGCCAAGAGCCCGGAAGCGGCCAACTGATCGGGCCGTTTGAGCACCTCTTCGTACTCTAGGAACAGCGCAGGGCTGCAGCACATGGTGACCTTTTCCGACCGCACGAGTTGCATCAAAGCGAACGAAGGCCCCTGTCGGTTGCGGGTCGCAGCCACCAGGATATTGGTATCAATCAGCAGCTTTGGCAAATTCTTCATATCGTCGGCGAGATGATTTTCTTTCAGACTACGCGGCTTGTCAAATGGCAAAAACAGACGCAAAAGGCCGCAATTTGTTTCCGCCCACCCCGCAATTCCGCCCCCCAGCCCTCACAATTCACCCACCTTGACCCACCCTGCCCCCTTGTCCAGCCAC
>CANGHQ010000242.1 GCA_947453585.1 Burkholderiales bacterium
TGGTGGATCAGCGCCTGCACGCCCATGCTTTTGAGGATGGCGTGGGCCTGGCGCGTTTTGCCGGCCGAATAGCTGCTGACGCCCACGTACAGCGCCTTGCCCTGTTGCACCGCGCTGGCCAGCGCGCCCATGGTTTCTTCCAGCGGGGTGTCCGGGTCAAAGCGGTGGCTGTAGAAAATATCCACGTAGTCCAAGCCCATGCGCTGCAGGCTTTGGTCCAGGCTGGCCAGCACGTATTTGCGCGAGCCGCCGCCCTGGCCGTAGGGCCCGGGCCACATGTCCCAGCCGGCTTTGCTGGAGATGATGAGTTCGTCCCGGTAAGGCCGAAAGTCGCGCTTGAGATGTTCGCCGAAATTGCGCTCGGCGCTGCCATAGGGCGGGCCGTAGTTGTTGGCCAGGTCAAAGTGGGTGATGCCCAAATCAAAGGCGGTGCGCAACATGTCGCGCTGGGTTTGCAGCGGCGTGGCGTCGCCAAAGTTGTGCCACAGGCCCAAGGACAAAGCGGGCAGTTTCAGGCCGCTTTGGCCGCAGCGGCGATAGGGCATGCGGCCTTGGTAGCGGTCGGGGTGGGCGTGGTAGTTCATAGGCAAAAAAATCTGAAAATGGGGCGGCGCAACAGGACCGTCCCCTGAGTGTACGCAGGGCCCAAGGGCACTGCGTTAGCATGGCTTGCGCCGGCGTCCACGCATTGCGTGCGCCATTCCATCCCCCTTCAACATCAAGACCCGACGTGACCGAAGAAACCCCAAAAATTCAGGAACCCCGCCTGTGGAGCGCTGACGGCTGGACCGCGCGCGTGATCAAAAACGACGACGATGATGGCTGGGCGGTGGCCATGACCAAAGACGGCGCGTCCGAGCCCGCGCTGGTCGGGCCCTGGACCATGGGCCGCGACAAAAAGAACCCCAAGCCGCTCGACGGCAACGCCTTTAGCACCCTGGTCAAAACCGCACATGAGTTTGTACGCCGCAGCGAGCAGCAGTTGCACGCGTCACTGCACCAAAGCATTGCGGTCACGGCCGGGACCCGGCGGATCACGGTGGCGCTGGACATCGTGCCCGACGACGAAAACCCCACGGCAAGCCTGAGTGCGCAAGACGAAGACGGCGAGACACTTGCCAGCGTGCGGGTGTCGCCGTCCTTCAAACTCAACCGCGCCAGCGCTGTGGCCTGGGCTGAAGCCGGATTTGCCAAGCCTGCCAGCCGCTAGGCGCCGGGATCAGGGGCGAGATTAGGGGGCGGTCAGACTGTTTGTGGCGGCAACCAATGTAATCAATCAGTAGTTAATGAGAAAAAACGACGAATTTTTAAGCTGCTGTTTAGTAGTTAATGAGAAAAAATTCAGTAGTTAGTGATACTGGATTGAAGGCTGTGCCCAACTTGCTAAACCGGCTGCATGGCAGCCCAGAAAATCCGCTAACTACTGATTTTTCTCATTAACTATTGATTGTTCACAACCAAGGCGTGGCCCGCCTGCACGTCTGCATGGTAGCTCGACCGCACCATTGCGCCCACTGCCGCGTGCTTAAAGCCCATTTCGTAGGCCTTGGCCTCAAACATCTTGAAGGTGTCCGGGTGCACGTAGCGGCGCACCGGCAGGTGGCTGGTGGTGGGGGCCAGGTACTGGCCGATGGTCAGCATTTCAATGTCGTGCGCGCGCATATCGCGCATCACTTCCAGAATCTCTTCGTCCGTTTCGCCCAGGCCCACCATCAGGCCGCTTTTGGTCGGCACATCAGGAAACAGCGCCTTGAATTTTTTGAGCAGGTTCAGGCTGAACTGGTAATCCGAGCCCGGGCGCGCTTCCTTGTAGAGACGCGGAATCGTCTCCAGGTTGTGGTTCATCACATCGGGTGGCGCGGCTTTCAAAATCTCTAAGGCCCGGTCGTCGCGGCCGCGAAAATCGGGCACCAGCACTTCAATTTGCGTGTGCGGCGACAGCGCCCGGGTTTTGCGGATGCAGTCCACAAAGTGGCCGGCCCCGCCGTCGCGCAAGTCGTCGCGGTCCACGCTGGTAATCACCACGTATTTGAGCTTGAGTTGGGCAATCGTCTTGGCCAGATTGTCGGGCTCATTGGCGTCCAGCGGGTCGGGGCGGCCGTGGCCCACATCGCAAAACGGGCAGCGCCGGGTGCACTTGTCGCCCATGATCATGAAGGTGGCCGTGCCCTTGCCAAAGCATTCGCCGATGTTGGGGCAGCTGGCTTCTTCGCAGACGGTGACGAGCTTGTTGGCGCGCAGCACGTCTTTGATTTCATAAAAGCGGCTGCTGGGTGACGCCGCCTTGACGCGGATCCAGTCCGGCTTTTTGAGCACCTCGCCCGCCTGCACCTTGATGGGGATGCGCGAGAGTTTTGCGCCAGCCTTTTGTTTGGCCGAAGCGTTGTAGTCTTGTTGCGACTGCGCTTCCCGCACGGTGGGGTTGATGGTGGGGGCGGTGGATTCTGAAGTCATGGCCTTGCTGCGGTAGCCTGGGCAATACGGCAGCGGGTGCAGCCGGGCTCAGGGAGTTAAGTGGGTGATCAGCTTGCGGGCCAGCACGTTGGACACATCTGCCAAGTCGACCGAGACGCCGATTGTAGAAAGGTCCACCGTTTGCAGGGCGACATAGCCACACGGGTTGATGCAGTTAAACGGCGCCAGGTCCATCTTCACATTGAGCGCCGCACCGTGGTAGGTGCAGTTTCGGCTGATCTTGATGCCCAGCGCGGCGATCTTTCCCAGTCCGGTGAAGTCCGGCGCGACCTTGCCAATGCCCGCTTTTTTGGGGTGCTGCGGCAGGCGGCCATGGCCAAACGGGTCAGCCAGATCAATATAAATGCCGGGCGCGCCGTCTACCCGGTGGCCGGTTACGCCAAAGTGCAGCAGGGTGCGGATCAGCGATTCTTCGAGCCGGTAAACATATTCCTTGACGAAGTAGCCCGCGCGCTTGAGGTCCAGCAAGGGATACGCCACCACCTGGCCTGGCCCGTGGTAGGTGACTTGGCCGCCCCGGTCTGTTTGCACCACGGGAATGCCGTCCACATTCAGCAGATGCTCGGCCTTGCCCGCCACGCCTTGGGTAAACACGGGGGCGTGCTCGCACATCCACAAGCGGTCTGGCACAGCGTCGGTGCCCGGCGCGCTGCGCTGGCGGGTAAATTCTTGCATCGCAGCCAATGTGGCGGCGTAGTCCACCCGTCCCAAATGCGTCAGTTCCACAGGCGTGCGCTGCTTACAGCACCACTTTGACCATGGGGTGCGTGCTCAGCGTGCGGTACAACTCGTCGAGCTGTTCGCGGCTGGTCGCAGTCACCGTGATGGTCACGCCGAGGTAGTTGCCACCCTTGCTTTCCCGCAGCTCTATGGTGGAGGCGTCAAAGTCGGGATCAAAGGCCAGCGCGATGGTGCTGATTGCATGCACCAAGCCATCCACCCGTCGCCCCATCACCTTGATGGGGAATTGGGAGGGGTAGACGATTAGCGACGGCGGCGTCGCGCCAGAAGCATCATTGGCCGGAGAAGAGGGCGGAAGCGCCATAGTGAGAAAAGCATCCGTGAATGAAAAGTGCAGTCTAACGGCAGGGCTAAGGGATGGTACCGTGGCGATTCTCCCCAAAGTTCCTGCGTATAATCGAAGGCTGCACTGAGCTTGTTTGTAAAGTGCATGTAATCTTGGGTCATGACAATGCAACCTCTGCTGGATACAGAACATTCAGAAGATGACGGGTTCATTCCCCTTAGCGCTGAACAGGCGGCCAAGTTCAGGAAAGAGCATTCGTCCTTGTCGCCCTGGTGGGTGGTAGCTGGTCAACTTGCCATGGGCTTGTTGGTGGCGACGCTGGCTTGGGGTGTAACGCAAAGCGCGGGCATTGCCGTTTCGGCAGCCTGTGGAGCGCTGGCGGTGATTATTCCCGGGGCTTTGTTTGCGCGCGGTTTGACGGGGCAGTTTGCTGCCCTGAATCCTGCAAACGCGGTGACCAGCTTTTTTGTCTGGGAGCTGGTGAAGATTTTGGTAACGGTGGCTGTCCTGTTGGCGGCGCACCGTTGGGTAGTTGGCCTGAGCTGGCCCGCCATGTTGGTGGGTTTGGTGGTCACGATGAAGGTCTATTGGTTGGCGCTGCTCTTCAAGGGCAAGCGGCAACTGGTTGAAGATTAACAAACGCTTAACGGCAAAAGTAACTGACA
>CANGHQ010000243.1 GCA_947453585.1 Burkholderiales bacterium
CCCGCGCTGCTGGCGGTATTGCTGATCGTGCTGGCGGTGCATGAACCCGAGCGTCTTGTGGGCGTGGCGCGCAGCAACCCCATCCAGCGCGACAAGCTGCGCCGCCTGGGCGCGCCGTATTGGTCGGTGGTGGCCGTGGCCACCTTGTTTGGCCTGGCGCGCTTTAGCGAGGCATTTTTGATTTTGCGGGCCTACCAAAGCGGCATTGCCATGGCGCTGGTGCCTTTGGTCATGGTGGCCATGAACGTGGTCTATGCCGCGTCGGCCTATCCGTTTGGCAAGTTGTCGGACCGGGTCAACCGGCGCCATTTACTGGCCGCAGGTCTGGCGCTGCTGGTGCTGGCCGACGGCGTGCTGGCGTCGAGCACGCATTGGGCGGCGGTGCTCGGTGGCGTGGCGCTGTGGGGCATGCACATGGGTATTACCCAGGGCCTGCTCGCCACGCTGGTGGCAGCCACCGCACCTGAAGACCTGCGCGGCACCGCCTTTGGCGTGTACAACCTGCTGGGTGGCCTGGCGCTGTTTGTGGCCAGCGCCGGGGCCGGGCTGCTGTGGAGCCGCTGGGGTGCGGCAGCGGCCTTTGGCGTCAGTGCGGGTTTTGGATTGCTGGCTTTGTTGCTGCTTGCGCGCAACTCCTGGGCGGCAGACGCCCCTGCGCACACGCCCCCGGCTTAGCGCGGCGTGAGTTCAATGCTGCCGCTCACATTCACCGTCACCAGCGACTTGCCCGCCTCCACGGGCTGCGCTTCGTCGGCCATGGCCGCGCTCAGCGCGCGCACCCGGTAGTTGGGCGCCGCCGTGGCCACATCGCCGCTGCCCACGGCCACTTCGCGCAGGCTGTAGCCGCCAAAGCCAAACTGCCGCGCATACGATTCGGCCCGGCCCTTGAAGCGGGCAATGGCCTGCGCCGCCACCTCGGCCTCCACGCGCTCGCGCGCCTCGCGCGACAGACCAAAGGCCACCCGCGCCACCGTCAGGCTGCCCAGGCGCCCGGCCAACTGGCTGGTGGCGGCGGTGTCGCTGCCCTCAATCACCAGCTCGGCGCGGCCCTGCCAGCCGGTGATGGTGTTGCCACTGCCCCCGGGCTTAGCGGCGTAGCGCGGCGCTATTGAGAACGCGCCGGTGCGCACCTCCAGCAGCTTGGGCTGCGCCACCTTGCGCGCCTGGGTCAGCGCGGCGTCCAGCGCCTGGCGCAACTGGCTTTGCACGCCACTTGCGTCCCCGCCTTCCTTGGTGGTGGACAGTGTGATCGATAGCAGGTCTTGTGCCACCTCTTGGCTGGCCTCGGCGCTCAGGCTGAGCACGTTTTTGGGTGGTGCTCGCACCAGCGCCGAGGTCTGGGCGAGCACTGCAGCGCCGCCCGCAAGGCAGGCCGCCAGCAAAGCCGGGCGAAAAAAGCGAGATGCAAGTGCCATGAAAATTCCTTGAAAAACGAAGTGCCAAAGTGGCGCGCCCAATGCGCGCCAGGACGCCGAGGCCGCCCATTCCAGGCAGCGCGCCAAACCTCATAAATTCAAGCACAGACACACCAGGAATACCACCGGGCAGCGCACAAGCACCGTAAAAAAGTCTTGCGATACCGGTGCTAATAAATGCGATCCCAAAATGAAAAAAGCCCATGGTGCCCGCCGACTTGCGGCATGCACCATGGGCTGCGCGCGCCACCGCCTTGCGGCGCCAGGGTGGGCCTAAGCACCTCCGGCGTCCGGCGCTGCGCCTGGCACCTTAAAAGTCGTACTTCAGCTCGGCTACAAACGTGCGCCCCGGATATTGGTGGTAGTTCCAATATTCGGCGTTGGTCAGGTTGTCAATGCCAAAGGCCGCCACCAGTTTCGGTTCGATGGCGTAGCGTGCCCGCAAGTCCAGCACGGTGAATCGGCTCGCTGCCGTGTAGGCAAAGCCGTTGATGTCGGCGTTGTTGAGCGTCGAGAACTGGTCGCCGCTGTAACGCAAGCCCAGCGAGGTGCTGAATTGCGCGTCCCAGTGGTAATTGGCCAGGGCGCTGGCGCGCCACTGCGGCACGCGCGGCTGCAATTTGCCAAGGGTGTCGCCCACGGTGGCCACATAAGAGCTGTTGGCTTTGATGCGCGAGTCGGCATAGGTGATGCTGCCCGACAAGTCCAGGCCGCGAGCAATCACGTTATCGCCCTGGAAGGCGATTTCCAGCCCCTGCGTGCTGATGGCGTCGATGTTTTGCACCATGCTGACGATGCTTGCGTCGGTCTTGGTGCCCACCGCCTGCGAGTACAGCGAATCGGTCACGTCTTCGTTGAAGAATGTCAGGCGCAGCAAGCCATTGGCCAGCTCTTTTTCAAGGCTCAGCTCGGTGGTCCATGATTTCTCAGGCCGCAAATTGGCGTCGTTCACCCAGCGCTGGCCGCTGGGGCAGGCGCTGGCCACGATTTTGGTAGCTATATCTGAGCACTTGGTGGTTGCGCCATAAAGCTCGGACACCGTGGGCATGCGCACCGCGCGCCCGACCGAGCCTTTGAGCACCGTGTCGTCGGACCACTGGTAGGCCAAGGCGGCTTTGGGCGATGCGAAAACCTCGTTGCGCGCGGCATAGCTGTCGGTGGCGACTGGGGTTTTGGCATAGCCGTCCGAGGCGCTCCAGTTTTCCAGGCGGGCGCCGAGCACGGTCTTCCAGCGTGGCGCAAAAGCCCATGCGTCTTGGCCGTACACGCTTTGCAGCTTGCTTTGGCCGCCCACGTCGGCGCTCAGGCTGGCCGCACTGCTGGTAAACCAGTTGTCGGTGGCGCTCAGGTTGCTTTTGACGGTGCGCAACTGGTAGCTGTCTTGTTGCACACCGAAGTCCACAATGTGCGCGCCCTGCAGGCCTTGTGGGCGCCACGTGCCTTTGGCTGCCAGCGTGGTCCAGCCCGTGCCCTTTTGGTCGGTCAGGGTGGCGGCGTTGGCCAATGTGCCACTGCCCATGGAGCCATTGAGGTTGGCGGCACTGTTGATGGCGGACTGGCGCGCCAAGTCCGTGCTGTAGTCCACCATGCTGGCGGCCAATTCCCAGTCCCATTCACTTTTGGTATTGCTTTTGACCGACAGGCCATGCATCCAGTGGTCCAGGCTTTCTTTGGTGGCGTTGAACATGTTGGTGGCGGAATATGTCTTGCCATCGATGGCATAGCTGCCGCTGTAAATGGCGGCGCCCGTGGCGTCGGTCAAATAGCTTTTGGGTGCGCCGTCAGAGGTGTTTTTCCAGTTGCCCAGCATGTAGCTGGCGCGCACCGTGGGCGACAAATCGTAGGCCAGCTTGAGCTTGGCGTGGTCTTGTACCGTGTGGTACTGGGTGTTGGTGCCCAGGATGTACCAGGGCGTATTGGTCTTGTCCAAACCGTAGACCGCACCCGTGGCCACCGGGTTGCTTCCCGGGGCGGTGGTAGAGACAGACTTGGTGGCAAACACCATGGGCTGGCCCTGGCTGTCTGTGCGGTTCAGGCTGATCCACCAAGCCCAGGCTCCGCTTTTGCTACCCAGCGACGCGCTGGCCTGGTTGGCCTGGTAGGTTTCATGGGTGTTGTACTGGTCAAAGTGTTGCTGCGAGGTCACGACTTTTGCGTGGCCTTCAAACTGCGTGGGCATACGCGTGACATAGTCCACCACCGCACCCACTGAGTTGCCGGGGTAGGCCGCAGAAAACGGGCCGTACATCACGTCAGCGCGCTCGATTTCCTCGGGTGTAACCATGCCCCAGCGTGGCGCATAGGTGGCGCCATTGCCTAGGTAGTTGGACAACAAAATGCCGTCCGCATACACCGCCGAGCGCGCGCTGTTGCCCGTGCCCGAAGCACGGCTTGAGAGCACCGCGTGGTTGTAGTCGCCGATGTAGCGTCGGCGTACCACCAGGCTGGGAAAGTACTTGAGCACGTCTTCGCTGTCGGTGGCGTTGATGGTTTGCTCGATTTGCTTGCGCGACACGCCTTCAATCGTGGTGGGAATCTGTGTGGGCAGCGAGGTGGGGCGGCCGCCCGTGACGGTAACGATGCCCAGCGATTTGACGGGCGCTGCCTCGTCGGCCAGACCGGCGTCGCCCGCCGCAGTTTGGGCCGCTGCGGGAAAAGAGAAAGAAAGAGGAAAAGCGATGGCCAGTGCCAGCGCGAGATGGGTTTTGTTCATGGTGAAAGCCAAAAAAATGAGAAGCCTGTTCCCGCG
>CANGHQ010000244.1 GCA_947453585.1 Burkholderiales bacterium
CAGTGCCCACGGTGGTTACGCCCTACAGCATGGACATCGTGCAGGGCAATGTGGTCACTAGCGAGCAACTGGCGGCCCTGCAAATTGGAATGCCGCGCGCCCAGGTGCAGTCGATTTTGGGTACGCCTCTATTAGTAAGCGCCTTTCACGCCCAGCGCTGGGATTACACCTTCACCCTCAAGCGCCAAGGCGTGGCGCCCCAAGAGCGCCATGTGACCGTGTTTTTCAAGGACGACAAGCTTGAGCGCATCGAGGCTGATCCGCTGCCCAGCGAGGCCGATTTTGTGGGCAGCCTGCGCAAGCCCAAAGACCTGGCGGCACCCAAGTCCTTAGAGGCCAGCGACGCTGCCTTGTCCAAATTTCCGCCGCCTGCCGCCCCAAGCGCCCCGGCCGCAGTTTTGCCCAGCGTGAGCGCCTATCCGCCGCTGGAGCCCGCGCCTAAATAAGAAGACAGCGCACGGCCCCCAAGTGCGGGGCGCCTGTGCAAGCCGCCCGGCGGCGCCACAATCTAACGATGTAAACAGGGAGCAGGCCGAATGGTTCAGACAACAACAAACTCAGGCGGCACATCCGGCCCCATCGCGGTGGCCATCGCCGGCGCGTCCGGCCGCATGGGACAGATGCTGATTGAGGCCGTGCGCGCCGACAGCGCTTTTGCCCTGGCCGGTGCGCTGGACGTGGCCAGCAGCCCGTCCATCGGCTTGGACGCCGGGGCTTACGCCGGCCAAACCACGGGCGTGGCCATTACGGCCGACGTACGTGCGGGCTTGCAGCACAGCCAGGTGCTGATCGACTTCACCCGGCCCGAGGGCACCATGGCGCATTTGCAGGTGTGCCGCGCGCTGGGCGTGGGCTTGGTAATTGGCACCACGGGGTTCTCAGACGCGCAAAAGGCTGAAATTGCCGAGGCCGCAAAACACATCCCCATCATGATGGCGCCCAATATGAGCGTGGGCGTGAACGTGACCCTCAAGCTGCTGGAAATGGCGGCCAAGGCGCTGTCCACCGGCTACGACATCGAAATCATCGAAGCGCACCACCGCCACAAGGTGGACGCCCCCTCGGGCACGGCCCTGAAGATGGGCGAGGTGATCGCCAGCGCGCTGGGCCGCGACCTGAAAGACTGCGCTGTCTATGCCCGCGAAGGCGTGACCGGCGAGCGCGATCCGTCGAGCATCGACTTTGCCACCATCCGCGGCGGCGACATTGTGGGCGACCATACGGTGCTGTTTGCGGGCACGGGCGAGCGCATCGAGATCAGCCACAAATCGTCCAGCCGCGCCACCTATGCCCAAGGCAGCTTGCGCGCGGTGCGCTTCTTGGCCGGGCAAAAAAGCGGTTTGTTTGACATGTTTGACGTGCTGGGGCTGAAATGAACCCCCTGGTGGGCCTTGCCGCCTTGTTCCAGGGCGACGCGGTGCACAACGCAGTGGCGCTGTTGCTGCTGCTGATGTCGGTGGGCAGCTGGCTTGTCATTCTGTGGAAAAGCTGGTTGCTGCGCCGCGCCCTGACGGACGTGGCGCGCAGCATTGCCGCGTTTTGGCAAGCGCCGGACGTGGCGCAGGCGCTGCACACGCTGAAGGCCTTTGACCGCAGCGCGCTGGTGCGGCCCCTGTTGCACCAAGCCCAAGCGCAAATCACGCAAACGCACAACGCCCTTAGTCTGGCCGGCCAGGGCGACTTGGCCGCGCAACTCACCCGCGTGCTGCGCGAAGCACTTGCCGCGAGCCTGCGCAAGTTGCAATCGGGCCAAGTGCTGCTGGCTACCGTGGGTTCAGTGGCGCCCTTTGTGGGTTTGCTGGGCACGGTGTGGGGCATTTACCACGCGCTCATCACCATTGCCAGCGCGGGCCAGGTCAGCATCGACAAAATCGCAGGCCCGGTGGGCGAGGCGCTGATCATGACGGCTGCGGGCTTGGCCGTGGCTATTCCGGCGGTGCTGGGCTACAACATTCTGGGGCGCCTGATTGGCCGCATTGAGGCCGATCTGGACGGTTTTGCCCGCGACCTGCGCGCGCTATTGGTGGCGCAAAGCGGTGCGCCGCTGGCACACCCCGACAAAGACTGAGACCGCCATGTCCTTCGGTCGCATGGAACGCAGCCCGGGCAGCACGCCCATGGGCGACATCAATATGACGCCGCTGATTGACGTGATGCTGGTGTTGCTGGTGATTTTTATCATCACAGCGCCGCTGATGGTCAGCGCGGTCAAGGTGGATTTGCCCAAGGCCAGCGCGCCAGCGGTGACGGAAGCCGCAGCACCCACGCTGGCGGTGGCCATTGACAAAGACGGCACCGTGTACGTGCGTGACCAGGCCTTGGCCGGCGAACTGCTGGAACAGGCCCTGCGCGCCGCCGCCCAAAACCCCGACACCGAGGTGCAACTGCGCGCCGACCGCGCCGTGCCCTATGGCCATGTGGTGGAATTTATGGCGCTGGCCAACCGCGCGGGCTTGAGCCGGGTGGGTTTTGTGGCCCAGGCGCCCAAGTAAGCCGCCCCCGGCCACCGCCTAAAATGGGCCGGATTCCCAACAAGTTCCCCCATGCAAGACAAGTACCAACACACCGCCATTGAACAAGCCGCCCGCGACCATTGGGCCCAGCCCTTGTGGAACGGCCACGAGGCCTATCGGGTGACCGAAGACGAGTCCAAGCCCAAGTTCTACGCCTGTTCCATGCTGCCTTACCCCAGCGGCAAGCTGCACATGGGCCATGTGCGCAACTACACCATCAACGACATGCTCGCGCGCTACCTGCGCATGAAGGGCTACAACGTGCTCATGCCCATGGGCTGGGACGCTTTTGGCCTGCCCGCGGAGAACGCCGCCTTGAAGAACGGTGTGCCCCCGGCCCAATGGACGTTTGAGAACATCGCCCACATGAAGCAGCAAATGCTGGCCATGGGCCTGGCCATCGACTGGAGCCGCGAAGTGGCCACCTGCGAGCCGGGTTACTACAAGTGGAACCAGTGGCTTTTCTTGAAGATGCTGGAGCGTGGCATTGCCTACCGCAAAACCCAGGTCGTCAACTGGGACCCGGTGGACCAAACCGTGCTGGCCAACGAGCAGGTGATTGACGGGCGCGGCTGGCGCACCGGCGCGCTGGTGGAAAAGCGCGAGATTCCGGGCTATTACCTCAAGATCACCGACTACGCCGAAGAGCTGCTCGACCAGGTCAAAACCGGCCTGACCGGCTGGCCCGAGCGCGTCAAGCTGATGCAGGAAAACTGGATTGGCAAGAGCGTGGGCGTGCGCTTTGCGTTTCCGCATGACATTAAAGACGCAAGTGGCGCCTTGATTGGCGACGGCAAGATGTACGTGTTCACCACCCGCGTAGACACCATCATGGGCGTGACCTTTTGCGCCGTGGCGCCCGAACACCCGCTGGCCGCGCACGCAGCCGCAAGCAACCCGGCGTTGGCCGCGTTTGTAGAGGAATGCCAAAAAGGCGGTACCACCGAGGCCGAACTTGCAGTCAAAGAAAAAGAAGGCATGGCCACTGGCCTGTTTGTCAGCCACCCTCTGACCGGTGCGCCGGTCGCTGTGTGGGTGGGCAACTACGTGCTGATGGGCTATGGCGACGGCGCCGTGATGGGTGTGCCGGCGCATGACGAGCGCGATTTTGCGTTTGCTAACAAATATGGCATTGAGATTCGGCAGGTGGTGGGGGTTGACGCGGCACCAGCGGCACCGGCAGGCACGCCGGGCGCCTCAACCCGCGAGCAGAAATCGTCGCCCGGCGCACCTGCCGATGCCGCTTCGCTGGTGTTCGATGCAGGCGCATGGCAAACCTGGTACGCGGAAAAAGGCACGGGCCGGGCGGTCAACTCGGGCAAGTACGACGGCCTTGGTTTCCAGGCCTGCGTGGATGCGGTCGCTGCCGACCTGGCAGCCCTGGGCCTGGGCGAGAAGAAAACCACCTGGCGCCTGCGCGACTGGGGCGTGAGCCGCCAGCGCTACTGGGGCACGCCGATTCCCATCATCCATTGCCCCGAGCACGGCGCGGTACCGGTGCCCGAAAAAGACTTGCCCGTGGTGCTGCCGCTGGATTGCATTCCTGACGGCTCGGGCAACCCGCTGCACAAGCACGAAGGCTTTCACGCCGGCGTCACCTGCCCGATTTGCGGGGCAGCGGCGCGGCGCGAGACCGACA
>CANGHQ010000245.1 GCA_947453585.1 Burkholderiales bacterium
CACCTGCAACAAAACGGAGTCAGGCAGCACTTCGACGGCATGTACTATTTCGGACCTCACCCTCAGCAGCGACAGCACCCAGGCAACCATCAACTTTGAAGGTGGCGGTCAAGCGACCCTGGACTACTACACCGGCGCAGTGGGTGGCGGCTGGACCGACACCTCAGGGATTTACACCGTAACCGGCCTGCGCAAATAGCAGCCCGCCTGGTTAACCCTGCGCGCAATCTGCGCGCCTCTGCCCCAGCGCTGCAAGGCCACGGGGGCTTTTTTTCGCCCTTTGCATCTACCAGTGGAAGTCGCACTGCGCGCGATGTCCTACTATGGCATCACCCAATTCATCAAGGCCTGAACGGTCCGACCCGTACTCCCCATGCCCCACCCCAAAAGCCTCCCCCTCTCCGCCACCCCCGGCCCGCTGTCAGACATCGCCCAACGCGGCTGGCACTTGCTCAACGACGACCTGGCCTATCCGATTGCGGTGCTGCGCCGCAGCGCGCTGATGCACAACCTGCGCTGGATGCAAAATTTTGCCGACCGCAAGGGCGTGCGCTTTGCGCCGCATGGCAAGACGACCATGTCGCCCGAGCTGTTTGCGCTGCAGATTAGCGCCGGCGCCTGGGGCCTGACCTTTGCCACCGTGTTTCAGCTCAGCGTGGGCGTGGCGGCGGGCGTGCAGCGCGCCATCATTGCCAACCAGGTGCTGGGCGCGGCGGATCTGGCCGGGCTGCAGCACCTGCTGCGACAGCACCCCGGTTTGCGGGTGTGGTTTTTGGTGGATTCGCTGGCGCAGTTGCGGCTGATAGAGCAATGGGCAGCGGCGCAAAGCCAGTTTGAACCTTTTGATGTGCTGCTGGAAATGGGCATTGCCGGCCAGCGCACCGGCTGCCGCAGCCTGGACGAGGCGCTCGTCTTGGCGCAGGCACTGGCTGCCTCGCCCGCCGTGCGCCTGGGCGGCGTCGAGTGCTACGAGGGCCACGCCGCCGTATGCGACCCCGCGCTTGACCCGGTGCAGGTGAGCGACTTGGTGCGCCGCGTGTTGGACGTGGCCCGCGCCTGCGATGCAAACGGCTGGTTTGCACCCGGCGAGATTGTGTTGTCGGCTGGTGGGTCGGCCGTGTTTGATCTGGTGCTGCCGCTCTTGCAGGCCCAGGGCCTGTCACAGCCAGTGTGGGGCGTGCTGCGCTCGGGCTGCTACCTGGCGCACGACCACGAACATTACCGCCACTACCTGCGCTTGGTGGAGCAGCGCGAGGGGCTGGCCGATTCGCTGTTGCCTGCGCTGGAGGTCTGGGCGCTGGTGCAATCCGTGCGCGAACCGGGCCTGGCGCTGCTGAGCTGCGGCAAGCGCGACATTTCTTACGACCTGGCGCTGCCCACGGTGCAGTGGCACGCCCCGCCGCACGTGCGCCGCCTGCAAGACGCGCAAGCCGCCCCGCCGGACTGGCGCATCACCGCCCTGAACGACCAGCACGCCTACCTTCGCTTTGACCCTGCCAGCCGCGTGCCCGCCGTGGGGGACCGCGTGGGCTTAGGCTTGTCGCACCCCTGCACCACTTTTGACAAATGGCGCTGGATGCCGCTGATTGAAGACGACGGCGCCGTCTCCGGTGCGATACACACCTGTTTTTGAGCCTAAGAACGGGAAAGGGGGCGGCCGCATGGGACCTCGGCAAGCCAGACCCCCTGTCCGGCTGCCGGCCGCGGGCACTAGTTGGATTTGCCTAAATTGAGCACCGCGTCGGCGACTTTTCCTGAGTCTTTCTCCAAAGCCAGAATATCGCTGCCCACCCGCAAAAACTGGTAGCCGGGATAAAAATTGAGCTTGGAAAGCAGCGGCTCGGGTACGGGAAAGGTCTTTGCACTAGGCGGCAGGGCTTCGCCGAACTTCCAGGCTACCGGAATCTTGTTTTCGCAGCCGGCCGTTTTGCTAAAGCTCAAACCGTCCGGGCAGTTGCCAGGCGAACTGTTTTCCATAAAGTAGTTGCGGATCATCTCGGCGCGCAATTTGCCGAAATAGTTCTTTATTTGCTTGCCCCGCTCGGCCGGGAATACGGGTTTGGCCTCAGAGTCCAGAGGCAGTTTGCGACTCAGGTCTTCAACTTGCGGGGTCGCACCCAGCGAAATATTGATGTTCTGCGCGGCAGCCGGTGCCGGCGCGCCGCCCATCGGGGCAGCTACCGCACCGATGCCCACCGCTTGCATTCCGGGGGCTGGCGTGGCCGCCGGGGCACCCGGCGCTGCGGGCATGGCGCCTACGCTAGTTTCTTCGCTGCCTTTCTTGCTGCCCCCCGCTGGTGCAGCGCCTTCCGAGCCGTACATGTACTTCAGCGCAACCGGGTCATTTTTGAGTTTGCTCTCAATAATTTGGTCAAACAGACCTGCAATTTTGACGCTGTTTGCCGTACCCAGCCATTGCGGGCGGTTGCTGCTGATGAGCAGAATTTGAGAAATCGAGCAGGTGGCGGCGTTGGCTTTGAGCCACTGGGTCGCCAGTTCGCTGCGCTCTTGCGGGTCGTGCGTGACGAGCGCCAAGGTGCGAAATTCGGCAATCGAACAGGTGTTGATGTAGGAGCTTCCAGAGGCTGCCGCGGACGCCGCTTTCTTGGTCGTCTGGGCCTGGGCGCCCAGTGCAACCAGAGCAGACAGACCTCCGATGACCAGGCATCGGCGAGCACGCCCCAAAAAACCGGTAACTATTTGCAGGCCAGGGCGGTTCAAGGTTTTCATTGGAGAGAAAGGGTTTGCCCGAGCAAGCCTGATCGAATAGTTAGATGGAAAATTCAAGCGGATGTGAATAAGTATGACATGCGCTCCAGCCCGCCAAGCGCCTATGCCAGAGGTTGCCACTGCGGCGCAAGACGCCTGCGCCCGATCACCACAACGCTCGGTACCGATGCCGACGGCGCCGTCTCCGGTGCGATACATACCTGTTTTTGAGTTGACTACACTGCGCGCCAGGCGCACCCTTCCTACCCGGATGCGGCTGCGCTGATTGCTGCCCACAAGGCGGCTTACCAAACTTCAGGAGACTTCTGACCATGAACGCCCCATTGAACGCGGCCCAGCTGCGGCCTGCGCACCACGCCCTGAGCCTGGACGACAAATACACCCTGAGCACCGGCACCGCCTTCATGAGCGGCGTGCAAGCCTTGGTGCGCCTGCCCATGTTGCAGCGCGTGCGCGACCTGGCGGCCGGCAAAAACACGGCCGGCTTTATCAGCGGCTACCGCGGGTCCCCCTTGGGCAATTACGACCAGGCGCTGCAAAAGGCGCAAAAGCATCTGCAAGAACACCACGTGGTGTTCCAGCCCGGCGTGAACGAAGAGCTGGCCGCAACCGCCTTATGGGGCACGCAGCAGCTCGGGTTTGCGCCGCCGGGGGTCAACAAATACGACGGCGTATTTGGCATCTGGTACGGCAAGGGCCCGGGCGTGGACCGCTGCTCGGACGTGTTCAAGCACGCCAATATGGCCGGCACCACGCCCTGGGGCGGCGTGATTGCGGTGGCCGGGGACGACCACGTGGCCAAAAGCTCCACCGCCGCGCACCAGAGCGACCACATTTTTAAGGCCTGCGGCACGCCGCTGTTTTTTCCGGCCAGCGTGCAAGACGTGCTGGATTTGGGCGTCCATGCTTTTGCCATGAGCCGCTTCTCGGGCGTGTGGGCCGGCATGAAAACCATCCAGGAAATTGTCGAGTCCAGCGCCTCGGTGGACGTGGACGCGCACCGGGTGCGCATCCAAATGCCCACTGATTTTGTGATGCCCAGCGGTGGCGTGCACATCCGCTGGCCCGACGCGGCGCTCGAACAAGAAGCGCGCCTGTTTGACACCAAGTGGTACGCCGCGCTGGCCTATATCCGCGCCAACCGGCTCAACTACAACGTCGTTCAAGGCCCGCAAGACCGCTTTGGTCTGATGGCCAGCGGCAAGGCTTTTAACGACACGCGCCAGGCGCTGCTCGACCTGGGCCTGGACGACGCCACCTGCCGCCAGATCGGCATCCGTGTGCACAAGGTGGGTGTGGTCTGGCCGCTAGAGGCGCAACTGACGCGCGAGTTCGCCACGGGCTTGCAAGAAATTTTGGTGGTGGAAGAAAAACGCCAAGTCATCGAATACCAGCTCAAAGAAGAGTTGTA
>CANGHQ010000246.1 GCA_947453585.1 Burkholderiales bacterium
GGCAGCTTTTGCCAGTGGAACACCGACTACAAAAACCGCTCACCCGGCATTTACGCCTGCCTGCTGGCCGCGCGCTGGACGGCCAAGCACGGCTACAAGTATTACAACCTGGGCCCCGTGGGCGACTATGGCTACAAAGCGCTGTTTGTGACCGATTTCGAGCCCATCTACGGCCTGGCGATGACCGACCCCCAGCACCCGCTGGCCCTGGACCCCACATCGCCCCTACACACCGATTTCAAACCCTCGGAGTGGAACCAGATTTACCGCACAGCGGCAGACTGAGGCGCGGGCGCCAGCGCCCTTAATCGAAGGTGTGGACGGCGCCGAAATTGATGTCGTAGTCCATCATCAGCTCTTCGCCGTTTTTGATGGCACGCAGGGTGATGAGCTGGCCGTTTTTCTTGTAAACGACGTTGGGCGTCTTGGAATGGTTCAGGTAAACGGCCATATTCATGGAGTTCAGGCCGATGCTGGGCACGAAGACGCGGTCGTCGTCGTAATAGCAAAACATCTCGATTTCCTTGCGCACGCCGCGCGGCAGGGCCTTGATTTCCTTGTGCGTGTAGGCGATTTCGTCGAACTTAAGGCGCGCGCGCATGGGGTTCACGCCCTTGGGAATGGAGCGCATGGCAAAAACACCAATTCCGTGCACCGGCGACACGCCCAGGTGGCAATAAACCTCTTGGCTCAGGTGTTCGAAAAGTTTTTTCTTGGATATGGGCATGGAGTGTGCGATAAAGAGGTATTCAGGGCGAAATGCCGCTATTGAGGGGCGAAGGAATAGTA
The DNA here is from genome assembly GCA_947453585.1 of Burkholderiales bacterium. Lineage (GTDB taxonomy): Bacteria > Pseudomonadota > Gammaproteobacteria > Burkholderiales > Burkholderiaceae_C > Allorhodoferax. The sequence goes on from CANGHQ010000246.1 coordinate 790, forward strand.
CACCGAGCCAAGGCCTGTGGGCCGACGCCGAGTGGCCCAGCGGACTTTGTTGGAGAGCGCGAGATGAAAAAGCTGTTTACCAATGACTACATCATTCTGGACAATTACCTGAGCGAAGAGGTGTGCCAGCGCTGGGAAAAGAAAATCCTCAGCCACCTGGACATATTTGGCGCAGACGTAGAGCCGGCCTACGGGCAAATGGCGGCCTATTACGGAATGATCGAGGCGGGGCTCAATGAGAGCTATTACCGTTTTGCCGAAAAGCACAACAAATACCTGCTCAAGGAATTCCCAGAAGTGGCTGACGTCATAACTGACGCCGGGCGCCTGATTTTGAGCCACTCGGGCCTCAAACCCGACGCCCTGCCGGTGGTGCCACGCGACAAAAAGTATTTTCAGATCGGCGGATTTAACCTGCAGTTGCACACCTGGGATTTGTACAACATCCACACCGATACCGAGGGGCTGCTGCAATACCCGGCCAGTATTTTTGAAGAAAAGACCCGGGCATATTCCTGCGTGGTGTCTATCAAACGCACGGCGCAGCACACCAAAGACCGGGGCGGCGACCTCGATATCTGGCGCCAGCGGGTGCTGGCCGACGAGCTGGAAGGCTTTTACAAGCGGGACGGATATTCAGCCCGGTCCAACAAACTGCGCGAAAAAGTGCCTTACACCGTGGGCAATATGGTGCTGTTTGACAGCTTTATGCCGCACGTGGTGATTCCCTTCAAAATCAAGAAGAAGGACGACCGGCGCATTTCATTTGTGGTGCATTTCAATTACCGCAAACACACTGAGCGCAACCCGTTTCCGCACCTGGAATATTGGTACTGAACGGGGCCCGCCCTACCCGGTGTTTTAAATTTCCAGGCGGCGCTGGCCAGTGGCGCCCTGGCCGTCAAAGGTTTTTTCCAGTATCTCGGCGCCCTGCGCGCGCACCAACACCACGCTGCTGGCGCGGGTGCCGTAGTCGGGGGTCTGGATAAATACGGGCGACAGCGCACGCTCTAGCTCCAGCGGAACGCCGGTAGCTGGCAGATCGGCGTCAGGCGCCGGCGCGCGGTGGTCCAGCAAGGCCAGCAGTTGCTCAGGATCAGGCTCTGGGAGGCTGGCGTGCGGGTGCAAGGCTTGGGTGAGCCGCCGCAGCTTGGGCCATGGGGTGTTAAAGCCCGCATTGGACACCGCGCCAATGCCAGGCGCAAGCGCCAGGGTGCGGCCCGTGTGGCTCTCAAAACCCAGCAGCGCCGTGCCGTCAAACAGCAACAGGTTGAACGGGTTGTAGGCGCCAGCGCGGGCCTGCAGGCGCTCCAAAAACTCAGCAGCGCTGCCGCCGGACTGCAAAAAATCGGGCACCAGCGTGCCGCGCGTGGGCGCGTCCTTGGACCCCAAGGCGGGTTCGCGGAAGTTGGTGATGGCGGCGAAGCGGGCATGGCTGCCTTGGCGCCCAAGCCCCAGCCAGGTGCCACCAGCCTGCGCGTCTTTGCCTGCCAGCACCTGGCCGCAAGGCCAGGCGTGCAGCGCCAGCGCGGGGCGGGCATAAAACTCGTCGCGGTTGGCCAGCACCAGCAGCGGCAGCGCTCCGCCAGGCTGCCAGTTCCAGGCAATCAGGCACATGGCTGCAAGCGCAGCGCGCGCATCAGTAGCCCGGCCTGAAACAAGGCAGCAGTCGTCTTAGAAGTTGAGTGCGCGCTTGTCCACCGCCAGGGCGGCTTCCTTGGTCGCCTCGGACAGCGAAGGATGCGCGTGGCAGATACGGGCAATATCTTCGCTACTGGCGCGGAACTCCATCGCCACCACGGCTTCGGCAATCAGCTCGCTGGCCTGGGGGCCGACGATGTGCACGCCCAAGATTTCGTCGGTAGTGGCGTCGGCCAAGACTTTGACCATGCCGGTGGTGTCGCCCAGCGCCCGGGCGCGCCCGTTGGCCAGAAAGGGGAAGGTACCGGCCTTGAAAGCCACGCCATCGGCCTTGAGTTGCTGCTCGGTGCGCCCCACCCAGGCGATTTCGGGGCTGGTGTAAATCACCCAAGGCACGGTGTTGAAGTTGACGTGTCCGTGCTGGCCGGCAATGCGCTCGGCCACGGCTACGCCCTCTTCTTCTGCCTTGTGCGCCAGCATGGGGCCGCGCACCACGTCGCCCACGGCCCAGATGCCGGGCACGTTGGTTTTGCAATCTGCGTCCACCACAATCGCGCCGCGCTCGTCCAGCGCCAGGCCCACGGTAGCGGCGTTCAGGCCGATGGTGTTGGGCACGCGGCCGATGCTGACAATGAGCTTGTCGGCGTCAAGCACCAGGGCTTCACCCTTGGCGTTGGTGTAAGCCACGGAAACGCCTTTTTTACCGACCTTGATGTCGCCCACTTGCACGCCGAGTTCGATTTTCAGGCCCTGCTTGTCAAAGGCTTTTTTGGCTTCTTTGGCGATTTGCTGGTCTACCGCCCCCAGGAATGTGGGCAGGCCCTCAAGAATGGTGACGTCCGCGCCCAGTCGGCGCCAGACCGAGCCCATTTCCAGGCCGATCACGCCAGAGCCAATCAGCACCAGCTTCTTGGGCACCGCGCCCACGCGCAGCGCGCCGTCGTTGGACAGCACGTTGACCTCGTCAAACGGCGTGCCGGGCAAGGCGCGCGCGCTCGAGCCGGTAGCCACGATGACGTGCTTGGCGGTCAAAGTTTCTTCGGCTGCGCCGCTCACCTGCACCGTGTGGCCAGCGTCGGTGGAGGCCACAAACGCGCCCCGACCGTGGAAGAAGGTGACCTTGTTCTTCTTGAGAAGGTACTGAATACCGTCGTTGTTTTGTTTGACCACCAAGTCTTTGCGCGCCAGCATCTGGCCCACGTCCATTTGCACCTTGCCCACCGAGATGCCGTGCTCGGCGAAATGGTGGTTGGCGTGGTCAAAGTGTTCGCTCGACTGCAACAGCGCCTTGGACGGAATGCAACCCACGTTGGTGCAAGTGCCACCCAGGGCCGGGCCGCCAGCGGCGTTCTTCCACTCGTCCACACAGGCGACCTGGAAACCGAGTTGTGCTGCGCGAATGGCCGCGATATAGCCACCGGGGCCGCCACCGATCACGACGACGTCAAATTGTTTGCTCATATTGGGCTTTCTGCTTAGATGTCAAACAAGAGACGCGACGGATCTTCCATCGCTTCTTTGATGGCGACCAAGCCCAAGACGGCTTCGCGGCCGTCGATGATGCGGTGGTCGTAGCTCATGGCGAAGTAGTTCATGGGGCGCACCACGACCTGGCCGTTTTCAACCACAGCGCGGTCTTTGGTGGCGTGCACGCCCAGAATGGCCGACTGCGGCGGGTTGATGATGGGCGTGGACAGCATGGAGCC
>CANGHQ010000247.1 GCA_947453585.1 Burkholderiales bacterium
ACCCCCTGTTCAAAGCTTGTGAATTGCGTTATCGTCACTGTACAAATAAACAGCTCGCACAAAAATAGTGCGGCGACGGACGTTGGAATTTTTGTTCACGCACCGTTTCAGGGAGTTGCAATATGGGTCTGTCTTTGGTTCAAAGCCGCGTCTTGCTGGGGCTCGATGCCTTGCAGGTCACCGTCGAAGTGCACATGGCCAACGGCCTGCCCAGCTTTACGCTGGTGGGTCTGGCCGATGTGGAGGTGAAAGAGGCGCGAGAGCGGGTGCGCTGCGCCATCCAGAACAGCGGCCTGGAGTTCCCACACAACAAGCGCATCACGGTCAATTTGGCGCCGGCTGACCTGCCCAAAGATTCCGGCAGGCTGGACCTGCCGATTGCCCTGGGCATTTTGGCCGCCAGCGGGCAGATTGACGGCACCCGCTTGGCCGACTACGAGTTTGCGGGCGAACTTTCGCTTTCGGGCGCCTTGCGTCCGGTGCGCGGCGCGCTGGCCATGGCGCTGGCCTTGCACACGGCGCGCGTCACGACGCGGCTGGTGCTGCCTCCGGCCAGCGCCGAAGAAGCCGCGCTCGTGCCCGGCGCCCAGGTCTACCGCGCCGTCCATTTGCTTGACGTGGTGCGCCAGTTTGCCCCCGAGGGCAGCGTGCCCGCACCCGACGGCCCGCCGGGCGACGAGGGCTGGGCGCGCGTCTGCCCGGCGCCAGTGTGCGAAGGCGACGCGCTGGCTGACCTGGCCGACGTCAAAGGCCAGGCCGGCGCCAAGCGCGCGCTGGAAATTGCCGCTGCGGGCGGCCACAGCCTGCTACTGGTCGGCCCACCGGGCGCAGGCAAATCGATGCTGGCCCAGCGTTTTGCCGGTTTGCTGCCACCCATGTCCACCGACGAGGCGCTGCAAAGTGCGGCTATTGGCAGCCTGAGCGGACGGTTTGACATTCGGCGCTGGGGCCTGCGCCCCACCGGCAGCCCGCACCACTCGGCCAGCGCCGTAGCCTTGGTGGGTGGCGGCTCGCCCCCGCGCCCAGGCGAGATTTCGCTGGCGCACCACGGCGTGCTGTTTCTCGACGAGCTACCCGAATTTCCGCGCAACGCATTAGAGGCGCTGCGCGAACCGCTGGAGACCGGCACCATCACCATTGCGCGCGCGGCGCGCCGGGCCGAGTTTCCGGCGCGCTTTCAGCTCATTGCCGCCATGAACCCCTGCCCCTGCGGCTACCTGGGCGCCACCACCCGCGCCTGCCGCTGCACGCCCGACCAGGTGAGCCGCTACCAAGGCAAGCTCAGCGGCCCGCTGATGGACCGCATTGACCTGCACGTGGAAGTGCCCGCCCTGCCCGCGCACGAGCTGCTGGGCGCACCGGCGGGCGAATCCACCAACAGCATCCGCGCGCGCTGCGGCGCCGCCCGCCAGCGCGCTACCGAGCGCCAGGGCAAGACCAACCAGGCGCTCACAGGCGGCGACATTGATCTGCATATGCGCCTTGAACCCACGGCCGCCAAGTTTTTGCAAAGCGCGGCCACGCAGCTGGGTTGGTCGGCGCGCGGCACGCACCGCACGCTCAAGATCGCGCGCACCATTGCCGACCTGGCGTCCAGCGACACCACCACCCTGACCCACGTAGCCGAGGCCATGCAATACCGCCGCGCCCTGAAAAACGCCTGATACGCGCTCGATACACGCCTGATGGCCAGCGCCCCAGCCCGGCTGCAGCAGCAAAAACCGGCACTTTCGGGCGCTGCGCCGGGCGGCGCGCTTTGGGCCGGGGCTTTAGGCCAGACAATAGGGGCTGCGCGCGCGCCGCTGTTCCCCCCGCACGGCGCGCCGCGCGCCGGGGCCCAGCCGCGCTGAGCCGCCCTCTTTATTTGCAAACCCCGTTTCCGTAGCCTGCGTCTTATTCAGTGTCTTATTCCCACATCCTGCAAGAAATATTCGGCTACGACCGCTTTCGTGGCCCCCAGCAAGACATCATCGAACACGTAGGCGGCGGTGGCGACGCCCTGGTGCTCATGCCCACGGGCGGCGGCAAATCGCTGTGCTACCAAATTCCGGCCATTGCCCGCCAGCGCGCCGGCCACGGTGTGACCATCGTCATCTCGCCGCTGATTGCGCTGATGCACGACCAGGTGGGCGCCCTGCACGAAGCCGGTGTGAGCGCGGCGTTTTTGAATTCCACGCTCTCGGGTGAAGAGGCCTACCAGGTTGAGCAGCGCCTGCTGCGCGGCGACATCACGCTCTTGTACGCCGCGCCCGAGCGCATCACCACGCCGCGCTTTTTGGCGCAGCTCGACGCGCTGTTCGAGCGCGGCCAGCTCAGCCTGTTTGCCATTGACGAGGCGCATTGCGTGAGCCAATGGGGCCACGACTTCCGCCCCGAATACCGGGCGCTGACCGTGTTGCATGAACGCTTTGCCGGGGTGCCACGCATGGCGCTGACCGCCACCGCCGACGACCTGACGCGCGCCGACATCCTCGAGCGCCTGCAACTGCAAGAGGCGCGCGCCTTTGTCAGCAGTTTTGACCGGCCCAACATCCGCTACACGATTGTCGAAAAGCGCGAGGCCACCGCGCAACTGCTGCGCTTTATTGAGCGTGAACACCCCGACGACGCCGGCATCGTCTATTGCCAGTCGCGCAAAAAGGTGGAAGACATAGCGCAGACCCTGTGCGAAGCCGGGATTGACGCGCTGCCCTACCACGCAGGGCTAGACAGCAAACTGCGCCAAAGCCACCAGGACCGGTTTTTGCGCGAAGACGGCGTGGTGATGGTGGCCACGATTGCTTTTGGCATGGGCATTGACAAGCCCGACGTGCGCTTTGTGGCCCACCTGGACATGCCCAAAAACATCGAAGGCTACTACCAGGAAACCGGCCGCGCCGGGCGCGACGGACTGAGCGCCGACGCCTGGATGTGCTACGGCCTGAACGACGTGGTCAACCAGCGACGCATGATTGACGAGGGCCCGGCCGAAGAAGAATTCAAACAGGCCATGCGCGGCAAGCTTGAGGCGCTCTTGGGCCTGGCTGAGGCGATTGACTGCCGGCGCACCCGCTTGCTGGCCTATTTTGGCGAGGCCAGCCAGCCCTGCGGCAATTGCGACAACTGCCTGCATCCACCGGCTGTGTGGGACGGCACGCAGGCCGCGCAAATGCTTTTGTCCACCATTTACCGCATCCACAAGCTCAGCGGCATCAGCTTTGGCGCGGGCCAGTTGATGGACATCGTGCGCGGCAAAAAGACCGAAAAAGTAGCCCAGCACGGCCACGAACGCCTGAGCACCTTTGGCGTGGGCGCCCATTTGAGCGAGCTGCAACTGCGCGGCGTGCTGCGCCAGTTGCTGGCCATGGGCGCGGTGATGGTGGACGTGCAGGCCTTCAACACCCTGGTGCTGACCGAGCAGTCGCGCGCGATTTTGAAGGGCGAGCTGCAGGTGCGCCTGCGTGAGTCGGTGTCTTTGCCCAAGGCGCCGAAATTGTCCAAAGGCAAAGCCCTGCGCGCAGGCAGCAGTGTCAAACCGCCCATTGAGCTCGACGGCGTGGCCCTGCAGCGCTATGCCGAACTCAAGGCCTGGCGCGCCGAGGTGGCGCGCGAACACAATTTGCCCGCCTATGTGATTTTTCACGATGCCACGCTGGCGGCGATTGCCCAACGTGCGCCGCAGTCGCTGGATGACTTGCAGGGCATCAGCGGCATGGGGGTGAAAAAGCTCGAAGCCTACGCGCACGAAGTGCTTCGGGTGGTGGCGCTGAGCGCTTAAGGGAAAAGGGGATTTGGGGGAAGCCGGTTCACGCGGGCCGGCGTCCAAAAGGTGCAGGCGGACGGGCTAGCCGCCAAGCGCGCGGGGCATCAATGGCGCTGGAAGTTGCTCTCGTAGGCCATGGCGGCGCCGCTGAGCGTGTTTTGCAAGCGCTGCATGGCGCGGTGGTGGCGCTCGCCGCAACCCGCGTCGCTGGCGTGCTGGCTGTGGTGCTGCATCAGCGCCTGTAGCTTGGTGCGGCAAACGTCCAAGGCGCCGGCGAAATTGAGCGCGATATAGGCCGAATGGTCGGCCCGGGTCTGGCGGTATTCGTCTGACCAGTAACTGAACAACTGCCACTTGTACGTGCCTTTTTCAGGCAT
>CANGHQ010000248.1 GCA_947453585.1 Burkholderiales bacterium
CACTGCATTGCTGGCTGCGCTGGGCGCCTGGCTGCAGTCAGCGCAGCCGCCGCAGCCAGCAGCGGACGGCGCCGCCAAGCGCGCTCTGGCCCAGTCGGGGAGCGGCAGGTGCAACAGGGCCCGCGCCAGCGCGCTGCGCAGGGCGTGCGGCGCAAGCGTCCACGCCGCATAGCCAAAGCTGCAAGCCACCACCACCGCCACGGCAACCGATTGAAAGTTCATAGCCACGCGTCCTGCCTCAGGCGCTCAGCCACAAGGTGAGGCGGTAGGTGATGAAAGACGCGGCATAGGCCAGGCCAAACAAATAGCCCGCCATCAACGCCGGATAGCGCCAGGAATTGGTCTCGCGCCGCACCACGGCCAGGGTGGACAGGCACTGCGGCGCAAACACAAACCAGGCCAAGAGCGAATAGGCCGTGGCCAGCGACCAGCCTTGGGCAATGACGGGCGACAGCGCGTCGGCCACGCCGCTGCCCGCAGCCGAGAGCGAATACACCGTGCCCAAGGCGCCCACCGCCACCTCACGCGCGGCCATTCCGGGCACCAGGGCGATCGAGATTTGCCAGTTAAAGCCGATGGGCGCAAACACATATTGCAAAGCGTGGCCCAGCATGCCGGCGGCGCTGTACTGGATGGCCGGGCCTTGCGACAAATCCCAGCCCGCAGGCGGCGAGGGGTAGGTGGACAAAAACCACAGCACCACCATCAGCGCAAAAATAATACCGCCCACCCGGCGCAAAAAGATGCGAGCGCGCTCCCACAGCCCTTGCGTCAGATTGCGCAGGCTGGGCGCGCGGTAAGGAGGCAGCTCTAGCATCAGCGGCTGGTAGGCCGACTTCATCCACACCCGCTTGAACATCCACGCCACCGCCATGGCAGACACCACACCGGCCACGTACAAGCCAAAGAGCGTGAGGCCGCGCAGGCTCAGGCCCGCCACATCGCGCTCGGGCACAAAGGCGCCAATCAAAAGCGCATAGACCGGCAGGCGCGCCGAGCAGGTCATCAGCGGCGCGACCATGATGGTGGCCAGCCGGTCGCGCCAATTGGCAATGGTGCGTGTGGCCATGATGCCGGGAATGGCGCAGGCAAAGCTGCTTAAAAGCGGTATGAACGCACGCCCGGAGAGGCCCACGCGGCCCATCAGGTTGTCCAGCAAAAACGCGGCGCGCGGCAGGTAGCCCGAATCTTCGAGCAGCAAGATGAAGAAGAACAAAATCAGAATCTGCGGCAAAAACACCAGTACGCCGCCCACACCCGCCACCACGCCGTCTACCAACAGGCTGCGCAGCGGCCCGTCATCCATGGCACCGGTAATCCACGCGCTCACGGCGGCCATGGCGTCTTTGATCAGGTCCATGGGCAGCGTGGCCCAGGTAAACACCGCCTGAAAGATCAAAAACAAGACGGCTGCAAGCACCAGCAAACCCCACACCGGGTGCATGGCGACTGCGTCAATGCGGTGCTGAAAGCGCCCCAGGCGCGGCGCCTTGGGCGCCACCAACGCCAGAATGCGGCGCACTTCGCGCTGCAGTTCGACGGCACTGCGGGGGGCGGTATCGGCAGGTTTTGGCTGGGCAATGGCCAGGGGTGCGGCCAGCAGCGTTTGCAGTTGCTGCATCAGCGCGGCGTGCCCGTTGTGCTGCACCGCCACGGTTTCCACCACCGGGCAAGCCAGCTCGGCTTGCAGGCGGGCCACGTCAATGTCAAGGCCATGGGCGCGGGCCACGTCGGCCATATTGAGCGCCACCACCATCGGTTTACCCAGGCTTTTAAGCTCCAGCACCAGGCGCAGGTTCATGCGCAAATTGGTGGCGTCCACCACGGCCACAATGGCGTCGGGCGCGTCTTCGCCCGCGCGCTGGCCTTCCAGCACTTCCAGCATCACTTGTTCGTCGGGCGTGGCGGGCGTCAGGCTATAAGAACCCGGCAGATCCACCACCGATACGCGTTGCCCGTCGGGCAAGCGCGCCGCGCCCACCTTGCGCTCTACCGTGACACCAGCGTAGTTGGCCACCTTTTGGCGCGCGCCGGTCAGCAGATTAAAGAGCGCGGTTTTGCCGCAATTGGGGTTGCCAACCAGGGCCACCGTGGCGTGCGGGGCGAGCAAGGCGTTGGCAGTGCTGTTCATGGGCCGGGCGCTTTACAAGACTTCAACTTCAACACACTGGGCCTCAAGCAGGCGCAGGGCAAACTGGGTGTCGCCAATTTGCACCGCCAGCGGCTCACGCCCGCCTGGTCCCCGGCGCAGCATGTGCACCGGCTCGCCCGCGATAAACCCCAGCTCACCCAGCCGACGTGCCGTAGCACTTTGCACCGCATCGGCGCCAGGCAGCAAGCGGGTAACGCAGGCGTGCGCGCCGTTGGGCAAGTCAGAGAGCAACTGGGTTTGGGACATGGGCGCTTCGGTGAAAAATACAAATCTAAATGAGAGTCTATCTCATTTAGATTTGCCGGATTCGCCCCCACCTCACTCGTACGCAATCACCGCCCGCCCTGCGTCCGCCTGCGAGCGCCAGCGGGCCAGGGCGGCGTCGCTGGGGTAGAAGCGGGCAGCGTCGCCGAGTTGGAGTTCGGCGTAGGCGCCCTCTTCTGCTTGGGCGCCCGGGTTGGCGCCGTCAATTGGGGTTGCGCCGGGCAGGCGCTCCAGCGCAAAGCGCACCAAAAGGCCGCGCACGAGTTCGCCTTGGTCGGTCATCTCGCGCTGGGCTGGAAACTCGCGCAGCAGTTTGGCCACGTCGGGGCCGGGGGTGCTGCCGTCGGCTTTGAGCGCCACGCGCAAATAGCGGCCAAAGCGGCAGCGGGCTTGTTCCAGGTCCCAGAGCTGGGTGATGGTGAACTGCATGCCGCCCGACAAGCGGTCCGGCTGCGCCTTGCCCATGGCAATGATGAGTGCGTCGTCCTTGAGCAGGTTTTTGTGCTCGTTGATGAGTTTTTCGTCCGCCCGCGCCTCGATGGTGGCGGACTTGTCGTCGAGCTTGAACAGCGCCAACTTGCCGCGCTGGCCGTTGATGACGCGCAGGTCGGTGATGATGCCCGCCAGCAACTGGGGCTCGCGGGTTTCGAGCAGCTCTTCAATCGGGCGTTTGGCAAAGCGGCGCACTTCAAGCGCCACTTCGTCAAACAGGTGGCCCGACAGGTAAAAGCCCAAGGCGGTTTTCTCTTGCGTTAGGCGCTCTTTCACACCCCACGGAATAGTGGCCACCAGGTCAGGCTCTTGCGTGCTGGAGCCGTGGTCGTCTTCGCCGCCCATGTCAAACAGGCCGGCCTGGTTGACGTTGGCACTCGCCGCTGCCGCAAAGTCAAAGGCGCGGTCAATCGACGCCACCATGGCGGCGCGGGTGAGTTCAAGCGTGTCAAAGGCGCCGGCTTTGATGAGCGCCTCCAGGCAGCGCTTGTTCATGCGGCTGCGTTCCACCCGGCGGCAAAAGTCGAACAGGCTGGTAAAGGGCCCGGCCTCGGCCGTGGGGCCCCGGCCTTCGCGCGCGGCGACGATGGCCTCAATCGCTTGCTGGCCCGTGCCTTTGATGGCGCCCAGGCCGTAGCGGATCTGGCGGTCCGAAATGGGCTCGAAACGGTGGAAGCCCCGGTTGACGTTGGGCGGCTCAAAGTCGATGTTGAACTTGCCGGCGTCTTCAAACAAGACCTTGAGCTTGTCGGTGTCGTCCATCTCCACCGTCATATTGGCGCAGAAAAACTCGGCCGTGTAATGCACCTTGATCCAGGCCGTGTGGTAGGCCAAGAGTGAATAAGCAGCGGCGTGCGACTTGTTAAAGCCGTAACCCGCAAACTTTTCCATCAGGTCAAACACCTCGTCGGCCTTGGCCTCGGTGATGTTGTTTTTGGCGGCACCAGCGCGGAAGATGGCGCGGTGTTCGGCCATTTCTTCGGCCTTCTTTTTGCCCATGGCGCGGCGCAGCATGTCGGCGCCACCTAATGAGTAACCGCCCAAAATCTGCGCGGTCTGCATCACCTGCTCTTGGTAAACCATGATGCCGTAGGTCTCAGACAGCATCTCGGCCACCAGCGGGTGCGGGTATTCGATCTCTTCACGCCCGTGCTTGCGCGCCACAAAGCTCGGACTCAGGTCCATGGGGCCGGGGCGGTACAGCGC
>CANGHQ010000249.1 GCA_947453585.1 Burkholderiales bacterium
CGACGGGCGCCTGACCGCCCTGTCGTCCTATGAAAACCGGGTCTACCAAGTGCAGTTGGAGGACGGCGGCGCCGTGGTGGCCAAGTTTTACCGCCCCGAGCGCTGGAGCCAGGCGCAAATTTTGGAAGAACACAGCTTTGCCCAAGAGTTGATGGACGCCGAGATTCCGGTGATTGGGCCCATGCACCTGAACGGCGCCACGCTGCACCCCTTTGGCGGCTTTGACTTCAGCGTCAGCCCGCGCCGGGGCGGCAGGCCTCCCGAGTTGGACGACGGCGAGGTGCTGGAATGGATTGGCCGCTTTTTGGCCCGCATCCACAGCGTGGGCGCCAAAAAGCCGTTTGCGGTGCGCCCCACGCTCAACCTGGCCACGTTTGCGCAAGAACCCAAAGACTGGCTGCTGGCCCACGACATGGTGCCGCTGGACGTGCAGTCCGCCTGGAGCCGCGCCTGCGACGAAGCCATAGCGCTGATCGCGCGCCACCCAGCCCTGACCGGGCAGGCTTCACCTATTCTCCTACTGCGCCTGCACGGCGACTGCCACCCCGGCAACATTTTGTGGACACCCACGGACGCGGTCGCCAGCGCCGGGCCGGGGCCGCATTTTGTGGACCTGGACGACGCGCGCATGGGCCCCGCCGTGCAAGACCTATGGATGCTGCTCAGCGGCGACCGCAGCCAGCGCAGCCGCCAATTGGGCGCGCTGGTGGACGGCTACGAACAGTTCCGCGAGTTCGATCGCGAAGAACTGGCCCTGATTGAGCCCCTGCGCACCCTGCGCCTGATCCACTACAGCGCCTGGCTGGCCCGGCGCTGGAGCGACCCGACCTTTCCCGCCAACTTTCCGTGGTTTGGTTCGAGCGACTACTGGCAAGGCCAGGTGCAAATGCTGGTGGAGCAATGCGAAGCCATGCAGGAAGACCCGCTGGTCGTCTAAAGCATGAACGCGCGCTTGCCCACCCTGAACCTGATTGGCGCCGGACGCCTGGGCCAAACCCTGGCGCGCCTGTGGACGCAGGCTGGCGTTTTTGCGGCGCAAGACGTGCTGACCACATCAAGGGCCAGCGCGAAGGCGGCGTGTGACTTTATCGGCGCGGGCACGCCAGCCCAAAGCGCGGACACGATGCGTCCCGCCGATGTGTGGCTGATTGCCACCACCGATGCGCAGATTGCAACGGCGGCGGCAGCCCTTGCCGCTCAAATGGGCCATGCCCGTACCGGGAACAAAGAAAGCGGCTTGGTTCCCAGCGAGACGAAGACGACCGCCGACCCGGGAGCCCAAGGCTTGCGGCGCGCGCCCACCGCCTTTCACTGCAGCGGCGCCCTGCCCGCCAGCGTGCTCGCACCCTTGGGCGCGCTGGGTTGGCAAGTCGCCAGCGCCCACCCGATCCTGAGCTTTGCGAATGCGCAGGCCGCCTGCGCCCAATTTGCCGGCACGCCCTGCGCCCTAGAAGGCGACGCGGCGGCGCGCACGCTGCTGCAAGCCGCATTTACCGCCATCGGCGCCCAGTGTTTTGACGTGCGCAGCCAAGACAAGCTGCTCTACCACGCAGCCGCCGTATTTGCCACCAACTTCTTGCCCGTGCTGCAGTCGGTCGCCGAAGACGCCTGGCGCGCCACTGGCGTGCCCGAGGCGCTGCTGCCGCATTTGCGCGCCTCGCTCTTGAACAACGCCGTGGCCAACATCACCCGCCTGGGGCCGCAAGGCGCGCTCACTGGCCCCGCAGCGCGCGGCGACACGGCAGCGATTGCCCGCCAGGCCGCAGCCGTGGGCGCCTGGGACGAAAAATCGGGCGCCGCCTATGTGGCGCTCAGCAACTTGGCGCTGCGACTGGCAGGGCATACGCCACCCGCCATGGCAGCAGCGCAGAGCGGACAAGCACCGCCAAGTCCGAGCGCCGATAGCGCAGCCTTGCTTTAGACTCATTGGCACCATGAACCCCGCCCCCGCAATTCCAAGCCACTTCGCCCACGCGCTTTCGGCGCAGGGGCCGGTGGTGTCCGCCATCCGCGCCGCGCTGCCGCAGGCCCTGGCCGTGTACGCCTTTGGCAGCCAGCTCGCAGGCACAGCCCAGGCGGACAGCGACCTTGATCTGGCCGTGCTGGTGGCCGGTTACGCCGACCCGGTTGTGCTGTGGGAACTGGCAGGTCAACTTGAAGACTTGGTGGGCTGCAGCGTGGACCTGCTTGACCTGCGTGCGGCGAGCACCGTCATGCAGTACCAGGTGCTGCAAGGCGGGCTGTGCCTCTGGGGCAAAGCGCAAGAGGCAGCGTTGTTTGAATGCTTCATCCTGAGCGAAAAAACCGCACTCGACGAAGCCCGCAGCGGCCTGATGGCCGACATCCAACACGAGGGGCGCATTTATGCACGATGACACCTTGATCAACAAGGCCGCCAGCATTGAGCGCTGCGTGGCCCGCGCCAAGGAAGAGTACGCGCACGACACTGCCACCTTTGCCCAAGACTTCACACGCCAAGACGCGGCGATTTTGAACATCCAGCGCGCCTGCGAAGCGGCGCTCGACATCGGCCAGCATCTGGTGCGCCGCGAACGGCTGGGCGTGCCGCAAAGCGCACGCGGTGTGTTTGAGCTGCTGCACGCGGGCGGCTGGCTGTCGGCAGACTTGGCTGCGGCCATGAAGCGCATGGTGGGGTTTCGCAATATTGCGGTGCACGACTACCAAGCTTTGCAGTTGCCCATTACCGTCAACATTATTTGCCACCACCTGGGTGAATTTTTAGCTTTTACCCAGGCCGTGCTGACGCACGACGCCCAGCACCCACCCACCGCTTAAGCGCTGGTAAGCCAGCCCTGTCATCGCCACGCAGCACGGCTCAGGCCCGATGCGAACTCCCCGCATTCGCCGAGCCGCCGCGCTGGCGCCACGCAAACACCAGCAATACGCCCACTACCACCACCGCCAGCGATTGCTGCAACGGCGTGTTCTGCGCAAAGTCCAGCGGCTCGTCCAGCAGCACGTACACCGTGGCCGCCAGCAATACCGCCACCGCACGCAAGCGCCAGCCTTGGGCCTGAACATAGGCCGCGCCCAAGCGCCGCCAAAGCAGATCGCCCAACAGGCCAGCCAGTACGCCCAGGCCCGCGCCCACCGCCACGTCACCCGGCCAGTGCGCGCCCACCGCAATGCGCGACAAGCCAACGGCGCCAGCCAGCAGCCACAACCAGGCAAAGCGCGCGCGGCCTCGGGCGTCCAGCGTAAAGTAAATGCTGCTGGCCACGGCAAAAGCGGTCAGCGTGTGGCCCGAGGGCATGGACGCGACTTCGAGCTTCTCGCCCACCAATCTAAACAGGCTGTTGTCCACCACAGCCGCCGGGCGCGGGCTGTCCAAAAAGCCCTTGCCCAAGCGCGCAAACAGCACCCCAAAAGGCACGGCGCACAGCCAAGCCCACAGCAAGCGCGGCGCCAGCACCAGCAAGGGCGATGTCACGGCCAACACGCCCCAGGTATTGCCCAAGAGCGACAGCCCGGTCCACACGGGTGCGGGCAGCAGCAGGCAGGCCTGGTTGATGGCCACAAACAGCGCGGGCTCGCCCAAGTGCAGCCACAGCGGCGCGCCCAAGGCCAGCAGCAGCACCGGCAGCGCCCAGCGGCGCCAGGTTTGGGGTGGTAAATCGTTGCGCACTTATTCCATCCTCAAGCGCGGTTGCGCGCTGCCCGACCAGCCGTGGCAGGCGTAAAACCGAAAACTCGCCAGCGGCGCGCCCCAGTGCGTGGCCGCCTGCGTGGCCAGCAACTGGCAATCACGAAAACCGTGCGCGCCCAGCGGCACGGTGTAAGCCATGGCCGACCAGTCCAGCAGCAAGGTGTCGCCGCCCACCGGCAAGTCACCCGCCCAGATATCAAATTGGTCAAAGCGGTCTTCGAGCACATGCACAGGCAGCGGCCGCGCGTACCAGCCCAAGCGGCTGGCCAGCGTCCAGTTTTGCACCGACACGCTGCCCAGGCCTAGTTGCGCTGCCAAAGCACGGGCTTGGTCGCCTGCCGCTTGCCAGCCATGCAAATCGACAAAGGGGTTGCGACCCACCGGCGCGTCGTCCAAGCTGCGCGGCAACAAGGGCGTGCCCGCGCTGAGCATGAGCCAG
>CANGHQ010000250.1 GCA_947453585.1 Burkholderiales bacterium
CATGCGGGTGCTGCCGATGTGCGTGCGTATTTTTCAGCGTGCAGCGGCATTCATAATGGCATTTTGTGGAGGACAACAACGATGGCAAGAGCAATACTGAGCGAATCAGACATTCACCCGGCAATCCGCCAAACGGTGGCAAGCCACCACCACGAGGTGGTGGACGAGGTTAAGGCCGCTATTGCCGCCCACCCGGTGGTCGTGGTGGGCATGGCGATGAACCCTATGCCGACAAAGGCACGCGCGGCACTGACGCAGGCCGGCATTGCCTTTGAGTACCTGGAATACGGCAGCTACTTCAACACCTGGCGCAAGCGCAACGCGCTAAAAATGTGGTCCGGCTGGCCCACCTTTCCCATGGTGTTTGTCAAAGGCACGCTGGTCGGCGGCGCCACTGACGTGCAGGCCCTGATTGCCAGTGGCGAGCTCAAGAAAATGCTGGCCTGAACCATCTGGGTTCAGGCGCAGAGTCTCAAGCTAATCGGACCCCCCTCGAAGGCTTTAGTTGTGCCAGGGCCCACGGCGCATCATGTGCGCGTGCTCGGCATCAAAGGTTTTTTTCTGGGTGGCGTCCAAGGTGGCGTAAAAGGTCTTGATCGCTTCGTCGCGCTGGTCCATGAAGGGTTTCATTGCTTCTTGGTGCTGGGTGCGCAGCTGGCGCATTTTGTCGATGCGTTCGGGCGTGGTCAGCTTGTCGAGCTCAGCGCGGTCTGGCATGGCCATCGGCATGCCAGCCGGGGGTTTCATGGCAGCAGTAAAAGCGGCCCAGGCAGGTTCTTGCGATGCGCCAATGTGCAGCTTGCGCTTGAGTTCTTCCAAGTGCTTGGTGACGCGGGCTTGCATGCGTTCGGGCGAGAAGCTTTGTCCGTGGTGCATTCCGAACATGCCTTCGTGGCCGTCCATGGGGTAGCCCATTTGGGCCGATGCGCCCAGACCAAAGGCAGCCAAGCTGCCAGCAACAAGAAGGGTTTTCCAAGGTGTTTTCATAGCGGTATCTTTCAGTGGCTGCACCGTTGCGGAAATCGCCAGGCAGTGAAACGAGTGTGCAAGTAGTGTGTAAGTGCGCGATTGCGCTAGTGCAAGGCTTTGTAAAGTTGGCCATGCGCCAAGTTTGGTTTTATTGAATAAAGAAAGTTAGCTGTGTTTAAAAATTTGATGGTGTATCGCCTGACGGCCCCCTGGACCGCTACCCAGGCACAAGTCGAGGCCGCGTTGCAGGAAGCGCATTTTGTGGAATGCGGCGCGTCGCAAGAAAAATCCGTCGGCTGGGTCGAACCCCGCGGCCAGGCCCATGGCGCCTGCGTAGAAGTGGTGGCCGGCCAGTGGATTTTGAAGTGGATGATGGAAGTCAAAAGCGTGCCCGGCTCGGTAGTCAAGCGCAAGGTGCAAGAGCAAGCGGCGCAAATTGAAGCCGCCACCGGGCGCAAACCCGGCAAAAAGGAAATCCGCACCCTGAGCGACGACGCTCGTCTTGCGCTCTTGCCCATGGCGTTTACCAAACAGGGCAGCGTGACGATCTGGGTGGACCCCAAGGCCCAGCTCTTGGTGTTGGACGCCGGCAGCCAGTCCAAAGCCGACGAAGTGCTGACCAGCCTGGTCAAGGCGGTGGGCGGCCTGGCCTTTGGCCTGGTCAACACCCAAACCGCACCTGCTACCGCCATGGCCCACTGGTTGGGCACCAAAGAGGCGCCCCAGGGCTTTAGCGTGGACCGCGAATGCGAACTCAAGGCCGCTGACGAATCCAAGGCCGTGGTGCGCTACACCCGCCACGCCCTGGACACCGATGAGGTGGTCCAGCACATCACCAACGGCAAAGTCCCCACCCGCCTGGCCTTGACCTGGAACGACCGCGTGTCCTTTGTTTTGACCGAAGCATTGCAACTTAAAAAAGTGGCTTTTTTGGATGTGGTGGCTGATGAGGCGCCCACGGCTGCTGGCGACCGGTCGGATGATCACTTTGATGCGGATGTGGCGATTGCTACGTGTGAGTTGGGGCGTTTGTTGCCGGATTTGTTGGAGGCGTTGGGTGGGGAGATGGCGCTGGGCTGACTTTGCTTCGGCGGTTTTGCTATTGGTTTGCGCTAATAAAAGGTTCTTTTTATTGGTGCTTTTGTAGCCCCCACTCACTCCCCCGGCCCCTCTCTCGCCCCGCCGGGCGAAAGAGGGGGGCGAACAGCCACATTTGGTTTTGTCGCGCCGACTAGGCTTCTACCGGCGTAGTGCTTGCTGGTCAGCCTGCGATACCTAGGAACGGCGCCGTCGCCGCGACGGCTTTCAGGGTTTGGGCGCAGCCGCAGCAGCAGAAATTCGCGGCGAAGCGCCGCTCTTACCGAATACCGCTAGTGCTGGATAGCGGGCAGCGGGCAGCGGGCAGCAGCCAGCAGCCAGCGGTGCCCTAGTCGGCGCGACGAAACCAAATGTGGCTGTTCGCTCCCCCTTTCCGCCCCGGTGGGGGTGGAAAGGGGGCCGGGGGGATAGGGGGGCAGACACACATCAACGGGAAAAAAAAGCCAGCCTACGCAGTGGCAAACCAACGCAAATGCCAAGCAAGTTGACCCAGATCAGCCCGTCACCACATACCCCTCCTCGACAATCACCTGTGCCAGCGCCTCATGACTTTGCTCAGACTGCACCTGCACCTTATTGGCACTGCGTTCAATCTCAACCACGGCCAGCGGATCGAGCCGCACAATCGCCGCAGTGACAGCTTTTTCGCAGTGGCCGCAGGTCATGCCGGTGACGGTAAAAAGGTGGTTCATGGTGTGCTTTCAAGAAAAAAGTGGTTTGGCCCTAGACGCCTGAGGCCCTGGCCCTAAGCTTAACCTTGCACCCTTGGCCCTCTTTTTCAATCCCCCTTGTTTCGTTTTCCCCGAAAGACAATTAGCCCATGAGCAGCCCCGCGACCCCTGAAGTGTGTTCCCTGGACATCGGCATTGGCGGCATGACCTGCGCGTCTTGCGTGGGCCGGGTGGAAAAAGCGCTCAAGCGCGTGCCCGGCGTGCAAAGCGCCAATGTGAATTTGGCTACCGAGTCGGCGCGCATTGCGTTTCCGGCCGACGTGGCGCAGGCCGCGCAGATGGAGGCTTTGCTGCGCCGCGCGGTGCGCGATGCCGGTTACGAGCCCAAGGCGGCGGACGCAGCCATCGACACGCCAGACGCGGGCGCCTGGGCCGGGTTTGCGCCGGTGGCCTGCGGCCTGGCGCTGTGCGTGCCGCTGGTGCTGCCCATGTTGGGCGACGTGCTGGGCCAGCACTGGATGCTCTCGCCGCTGTGGCAGTTTGCGCTGGCCACGCCGGTGCAGTTTTTGCTGGGTGCGCGCTTTTATGTGGCGGGCTGGCACGCCCTGAAAAACGGCAGCGGGAATATGGATTTGCTGGTGTCCTTGGGCACCACGGCCGGTTGGGCCTTGTCGGTCTGGCTGTGGCTCAGCGCCCCGGCCGGGGCCATGGTGCATTTGTACTTTGAAGGTTCGGCCCTGGTGATCAGCCTGGTGTTGCTGGGCAAATGGCTGGAAGTGCGGGCCAAGCGGCAAACCACCTCGGCCATTCGCGCTTTGCACGCGCTGCGGCCTGAGCGCGCGCACCTGCTGCGCCCCGACGGAGAAGTGGACGTGCCGGTGGCCGAAGTGCTGGTGGGCGACACGCTGGTGGTCAAGCCCGGCGAGCGTTTTGCGGTAGACGGCGTGGTGACGGACGGCGCCACGCAGGTGGACGAATCCATGCTCACCGGCGAGTCGCTGCCCGTGGCCAAAGAGGCTGGTGCGCGGGTAACGGGGGGCTCGATCAACGGCGAAGGCCGGGTGCTGGTGCGGGTTACCGCCGTGGGCGCGCAGACCATGCTGTCCCACATCATTCGGCTGGTGGAAGACGCGCAGGCGGCCAAGGCGCCTATCCAGCGCATGGTGGACCAGGTGAGCGCCGTGTTTGTGCCGGTGGTCTTGCTGATTGCCCTGTCCACGCTTTTGGGCTGGTGGCTTACCGGCCACAGTTTTGAGCTGGCGCTGATCCGCTCCGTGGCGGTGCTGGTGATTGCCTGCCCTTGCGCGCTGGGCCTGGCCACGCCGGTGGCCATCATGGCGGGCACGGGCGTGGCCGCCAAGTACGG
>CANGHQ010000251.1 GCA_947453585.1 Burkholderiales bacterium
AGGCCTGGCCATGTTTGACGACGCGTCCTTTGACGTGGTGCTGCAAATCGATACGCTGCAACACCTGCGCAACGCCGAGGTGATGCTGCGCGAGACCGCGCGCGTGGGGCGTATTGGCATCGTAGCGTTCCCTAACTTTGCGCACTGGCCCAACCGCCTGAGCGTGCTGGCCGGGCGCATGCCGGTGACCAAGCGCCTGCCCTACCAGTGGTACGACACGCCCAATATCCGCGTCGGCACCCATGCCGACCTGGGCCAACTGGCGCAGCGCGCGGGCCTGCGCGTGGTGGACAGTTTTGGTTTGCAAGACGGGCAAACCGTGCGTTTTATGCCGAACTGGCGGGCGGGTACTTCGGTGTACAAGCTCGCGCGCTAGAGCGCACGCGCACAAACTACTGCGCCATTGCAATGCAAACCGACGCTAGGCCTGCCCCGGTCAGTTTTCGCCAAGCGCTGCGCTTTTGGTTCAAGCTCGGCTGCATCAGCTTTGGCGGCCCGGCCGGGCAAATTGCCATCATGCACCGCGAGCTGGTGCAAGAGCGGCGCTGGATCTCGGAGCGGCGTTTTTTGCATGCGCTGAACTATTGCATGCTGCTGCCCGGCCCCGAGGCGCAGCAGCTCGCCACCTACCTGGGCTGGCTGATGCACCGGACCTGGGGCGGCGTGGCGGCCGGGGCCTTGTTTGTGCTGCCTTCGCTGCTCTTGCTGCTGGGTTTGAGCTGGGGCTACATGGCTTTTGGCGATGTGCCCTGGATGGCTGCGGTGCTGTGGGGCATCAAACCGGCGGTAGCAGCACTGGTGCTACAGGCCGTGCACCGCATCGGCAGTCGCACGCTCAAGACGCCCCGGACAGCGCCGCTTTTGTGGGCGATTGCCTTGGTGAGTTTTGTAGCCGTGGCGCAATTGGAGTTGCCGTTTCCTGCGGTGGTGCTGGGCGCAGCGCTCATGGGAGCGGTGGCGCAACGCTGGCTGCCCGGCCAGTTTGCCGGTGGCGGCTCGCATGGCGCTGCCTCCGGAAGCACGACGGCGACCCAGCCTGCGGCCTGGATCGACGACCACACGCCCACGCCGGAGCACGCGCGTTTCACGCCGGCGCGCCTGGCCCGGGTGCTGGCAGCGGGCGCGGCGCTATGGTTGCTGCCCATGGCGGCGCTGGTGGCAGTCTGGGGCTGGGACGGCACGCTCACGCACATGGCCTGGTTTTTTACCAAGGCCGCTTTGCTTACTTTTGGCGGCGCTTACGCCGTGCTGCCCTACGTCTACCAAGGCGCGGTTGAGCACTTTGGCTGGCTGAGCGCAGCGCAGATGATGGACGGCCTGGCGCTGGGCGAGACTACGCCCGGGCCCTTGATCATGGTGGTGTCGTTTGTCGGCTTTGTCGGCGGCTGGGGCCAGGCGGTGCTGGGGCCGCAGGCGCTGTTTTGGGGAGCGGCGCTGGCCGCCACGGTGGTGACCTGGTTTACCTTTTTGCCCTCGTTCATTTTTGTTTTGGCGGGCGGCCCGCTGATCGAATCGACCCACGGCAAGCTGCAGTTCACCGCGCCGCTGACCGCCATCACGGCGGCCGTGGTGGGCGTGATCGCCAGTCTGGCGGTGTTTTTCGTGCTGCACATCGCACGCCCGGGCGGGGCTTCGGGCGCCGTTGATTTCGCAGCCTTGGGCTTAGCGCTGGCTGCTGCCTGGGCGCTGTTGCGCCTGAAGTGGGGCGTAGTACCGGTGATCGGCGTTTGCGCCGCCGCCGGCTTGGCCCGCCACTTTTTGCTCGGGGCATGATGCGCCGGCGCCGCCTCGTTTAGCAGCCCAGCAAGGTAGCCAGCGCCAGCAGGTCGCGCGCGTGCAAGTTGTTGGCGGCTACAGCCTGTCCGTCTTTGGGGTGCTGGGCGCCGTATTCGAGGGGTCGCTCAATGTAGGCGGTGCGCAGGCCGCAGGCGCGGGCGGCAGCCAGGTCGTCGTGGTGGGTGGCCACCAGCATCACCTCGTCGGGCGCTACGTCAAACACCCGCGCCACGCCGCCATAGGTCCGTGGGTCGGGTTTGTAGGCGTGAAAGGTCTCGGCGCTCAGAATGCAGTCCCAGGGCAGCGCCGCCTGCTTGGACAGGCGGGTGAGTAAATTCAGGTTGCCGTTGGACAGGGTGCACAAGATGTACTTGGCCTTGAGGCGCGTGAGTCCGGCCACCACGTCGGGCCAGGCGGCCAAGCGGTGCCAGACGTGGTTGAGCTGCGCGCGCTCAGTCTCACCCAGGTGCGACAGGCCAAAGTCGGGCAGGATGGTGTCCAGAATCTGCCGGTGCAAATCGTCAATCAGCGTCCAGGGCAGTTCGCCCGACATGACCCGCGCCATGGCCGGAGCGTAGCCCGCGCGCCAGGCCAGGGCAAAGGCGTCGCCGTCCACCTGCGGGTAGCGCTGCTGCATCTCTTGCGCAATGCTGCCGTGCCAGTCCACCACGGTGCCGAAGATGTCAAAAGCCAGCACCTGCAAGGCGTCGGGCGCGGGAGGGTGGGGCGTTGTGGTGTTCATGGCGGGGGACCTCGGGGTTGCAAAGTTCGCGCAGGATAGCGCCTAAGCGTGGCATCATGGATGGCTTGTCCTGATTGACCCGACGCCAACCGCGTCGCCCCGCACGGAGATTTCCCCATGACCGCCCGCCTGCCCGATACCGCCCTCAATACCGCCCAAGCACTAGAGCAAGTCAGCCAAGCCTGGGACAGCGACATTGTGGAGCGCCTGAGCGAGTACATCGCCATTCCCGCCAAGTCCCCCGCCTTTGACGCCGACTGGGCCGCCCACGGCTATCTGGAAACCGTGGTGCGCAACACCGCGCAGTGGATCGAGGCGCAAAAAGTAGCCGGCCTCACGCTCGAAGTGGTGCGTCTGCCCGGCCGCACGCCAGTGCTCTTGTTTGAAGTGGCGTCCACCCGTAGCGCGCAAGAGGGCGTGAGCACGCAGACCGTGCTCATGTACGGCCACCTGGACAAGCAGCCCGAGTTTTCTGGCTGGCGCAGCGATCTGGGCCCGTGGACGCCCAAGTACCAAGACGGCAAGTTGTATGGCCGCGGCGGCGCCGACGACGGCTACGCTGCCTATGCGGCCATCGCCGCCATCCAGGCCTTGCAAAGCCAAAAAGTGGCGCACCCGCGCATCATCGGCCTGATCGAAACCTGCGAAGAAAGCGGCTCTTACGACCTGCTGCCTTATGTGGACGCACTGCGCACGCGCCTGGGCGATGTCGGGCTGGTGGTGTGTCTGGATTCGGGCGCCGGCAACTACGACCAGCTCTGGCTGACCAACAGCCTGCGCGGCATGGCCAGCGGCGTGCTCAAGGTCGAAATACTGACCGAAGGCGTGCATTCGGGCGACGCCAGCGGTGTGGTGCCCTCGAGCTTTCGCATCTTGCGCCACGTGCTTGATCGCCTGGAAGACAGCGCCACCGGGCGCCTGCTGCCCGAGAGCTTTTACTGCCCGGTGCCCCCCGAGCGAATGGCCCAAGCCCAGGCCACGGCCGACATCTTGGGTGATGAGTTGTACAAGCGCTTTCCCTGGGCGCATTACGACTGCGGCGGCGCCAGCCAGTTTGCGCTGCCCACCACCACCGACCCGCTGCAAGCCCTGCTCAACCGCACCTGGCTGCCCACGCTCAGCGTCACTGGCGCCGACGGTTTTCCTGAGATGAAAAACGCGGGCAATGTGCTGCGCCCCTACACCGCTTTCAAACTCTCGCTGCGCCTGCCCCCGCTGGTAGAGGCGGCCAGTGCGGTGCAAGAACTCAAAGCCTTGCTCGAAGACAACGCGCCCTACCAGGCCAAAGTGACCTTTGAGGGCGGCGGAGGCGCCACCGGCTGGAACGCGCCCAGCACTGCGCCCTGGTTCGAGCAGGCCTTGAACGCAGCGTCCCAAGCGCACTTTGGCGCGCCCTGCGGCTACATCGGCCAGGGCGGCACGATTCCGCTGATGAACATGCTCAGCACCGGTTTTCCCAAGGCGCAAATGATGGTCTGCGGCGTGCTCGGGCCCAAGAGCAACGCCCACGGACCCAACGAGTTTTTGCACGTGCCCTATGCCAAAAAGCTCACCGCGGCGGTAGCGCAGGTGATCGCCAGCTTTCC
>CANGHQ010000252.1 GCA_947453585.1 Burkholderiales bacterium
CAGCCCCAGGGCGGCCAGGCGCGCCGCCGTTCTTGCAGCCACCCGCAGCGGCGTAGCGCTACCGGGCAGGTGGGCGCTCACCAGCGCAGTGAGTAAACCCAACATGGCCACCAGCATATAGGCCCCGGTACCCAAAGACTGCGAGTTCAAAAACTGCGTAAGCACCGCAAAAAAGCCCAAAAAGAACACCACAAAAGCGTCGCGCCGGGCCCGCATTTCCAGGGTTTTGAGTGCCAGCAGCAAGGCCACCAGCGTGACACCGGCTTCACTTCCGGCCAGGCTGCGGTGCGTCCACAGCGTGCCGGCCACGGCCAGGCCCAGCAGCAAGGCCAACGTGGTGCGCGCGGGCAGGGTGGCGCCAGCAAGCGCCAGGTGGGCGCGCCAAATGAGCAGCAGCAGCGCCAGCGCACTGGCCCAGACCGGCAGTTGCGCCAGATGGGGCAGCAGCACCCAGGCCACCACCAGCAGTACAAACAGCGTCTCGCGCGTTTGCTGCGGCAGGGCGTGCAGGCGTGCCAGCGCGCGGGCCGGGCGCGAATTGCCCAAAGGGCCTAAAGTGCGGAATGGGCGCAAGGGGCGCAAGGGGCGCAAGGTGCGGTCGGTTGCTAGCACAGCGCCAGCGCCTCCAGGCAGTGGTGCAGGTGCGCCGCGCCGCTGGCCGGCGCGATTTGCATGCCGGGCAGGCGCAGGCCGTAGCGCAGTTCTTGCTGGTCGGCGCTTTTTGCCCAGGCACACAGGCGCGAGAGCCGCGCCTCCTTGTCAGACAGGCCCGTGGCGCCGTAGTCCAGCCACAGGTCTGCCGCCTGCGCGGCTTGCGGCGCCTGCGTGTCGCGGCTGACCAGCGCGCCCGCGCCCGAGGCCATAGCTTTGGCCGATGGTTTCCAGGCAATGTGCTTGAGTGCGTCGCCCCGGAGGTAGGGGCGCTGGCAGTCCCATTCGCCATCGGATCGGACGGGTGTGTGCGCCGCCACACCCGCGCGCGCCGCGCTGCCGGCTGCTGGCAGGGCGGGCGCGCCCGCCTCGGGGCGCGGGTAGACCAGCACGCTAGATGCGGGCTGCCATACCGTCCACACCCGAAACGCACCCATAGGAAAGCGGCTTTCCACGGTCAGCAAGGGCAGCGCAACCATGCCCCGGCGCGGCGCCTGCCAAGGCAGTTGCAGCGTGCAGCGGCCCTGGGCGGGCACCTCGCTCCAGAGCCAGTGGCTGCTGCCGCGCACCGCCAGACCCACGCCGTAGCGCGGGGCTTGGCCGGGGTTGCGCAACTGCACGCCCAGGCTGGCGCTGGTGTCCAGAAACTGCGGCTGGGGCGTGAGCAGCTGCAGATCCAGCCCGCGCAGCGTGGCGTGGCCCAGGTGCATTCCCACCAGGCTGCAGCCGCCCAGCAAAAAAGTCAGGGCGTAGCCCAGGTTGAGCTGAAAGTTGATCGACGCCACCAGCAGCACCAGCAAGGTGGCGCCCAGCAGCAGGCCCGGGGCCGTGGGCACGATGTAAACATTGCGCTGCGTCAGCGTCTGGCAGTCGCTGGGGCGCAGGCGCGCCTGCCACCACCGTTGAAAGCGGGCGCGGGCCCAGCGCAGCGGGTTCATGGCAGCGAACTCACGACAGCGCCGTGGTCTCCACCATGGCGCGCACCTGTGCCAGCGCGTCGCGCCCGGCACGCGGCAGTGCCACCAGGCGGTGGGCGATGGCCGGGCCGATCACGTCTTGCACGTCGTCGGGCGCCACATAGTCGCGCCCCTGCAAGAGCGCGCGGGCCTTGGCCACGCGCAAGAGCGCCATGCCCGCGCGCGGGCTCAGGCCCTGCACAAACCACTGGCCCGAGCGGGTGGCGTCTACCAGGTCTTGCACATAGTCCAGCAAGGCGTCTGACGCATGTACCGCCTGCACGGCGGCTTGCAGTTGCTGCAACTGTGCGGGCTTCACGGCTGCGGGCAGGGCGTCGAGCAAGTGGCGGCGGTTTTGGCCCAAGAGCAGCAGGCGTTCGGCCTGGCGGTCCGGGTAACCCAGCGAGATGCGCATCAAAAAGCGGTCGAGCTGCGATTCGGGCAGCGCGTGCGTGCCAATTTGGTCAAGCGGGTTTTGCGTGGCGATCACAAAAAACGGCTGGGGCAGGGCGCGCGTTTCGC
Source organism: Burkholderiales bacterium (assembly GCA_947453585.1). Classification (GTDB taxonomy): domain Bacteria; phylum Pseudomonadota; class Gammaproteobacteria; order Burkholderiales; family Burkholderiaceae_C; genus Allorhodoferax. The sequence continues at coordinate 2,130 of CANGHQ010000252.1, forward strand.
CTTCGATGCTGATTTGCTGCTCCTCCATGGCTTCGAGCAAGGCGCTCTGCGTTTTGGGGCTGGCCCGGTTGATCTCGTCGGCCAGCAAAATCTGGGTGAACAATGGGCCGGGGTGGAACACAAAGCGCGCCTTGGTCGGCTCGTACACCGACACGCCCGACAAGTCGCCCGGCATGAGGTCCGAGGTAAATTGCACCCGCGCAAACTGCAGGCCCAGGCTTTTGGCCAAGGCGTGCGCCAGTGTTGTCTTGCCCACGCCGGGCACGTCTTCTATGAGCAAGTGGCCGCCCGCCAGCACGCAGGCCAGCGCGTCTTGCAGTTGCCGGGGCTTGCCCACAATCACCGTGCCGAGCTGCGTCAAAATGGATTTGATAGTGTTTTGAATTTCCATATTTGAATTAATAATAATTTTGGCGATTCTAGGCCCGACGCTTGCGCGGGTGCAAACCGGCGGATCCATCCCTATGAAAACATCTTCGGGCACAATAGACCCATGCTGATCCACCCCCAAATTGACCCCGTCGCCCTGCAAATCGGGCCGCTGGCCGTGCACTGGTACGGTCTGACCTACCTGGCGGCCTTTGGCCTTTTTTTGTGGCTGGGCAGCCGGCGCCTGCGCCACGCGCCCTTTGCCAGTAGCCAAGGCCAAGTGCCTTGGGCTTACCGTGATGTGGAAGACATTTTGTTTTTGGGCGTGATGGGCGTGGTGCTGGGCGGGCGCCTGGGTTACTGCCTGTTTTACAAGCCCCTTTATTACGCCAGCCACCCGCTGGAAATCTTGGCCGTTTGGCAGGGCGGCATGAGCTTTCATGGCGGCATGCTGGGCGTGATTGCGGCCATGGCCTGGTTTGCCTATTCGCGCCGCCGGTCTTTTTGGCAGGTCGCTGATTTTGTGGCGCCCTGCGTGCCTACCGGCTTGGCGGCCGGGCGGGTGGGGAACTTTATCAACGGCGAACTCTGGGGCCGCCTGGCCGACCCCACGCTGCCTTGGGCCATGGTGTTTCGTGGCGCGGGTGACGCGCCGCGCCACCCCTCGCAGGTCTACCAGTTTTTGCTGGAAGGCCTGCTGCTGTTTGTGCTGCTGTGGTGGTACGCCACGAGCGCGCCCAAACAGGGCCGGGTGGCGGCGGTGTTTTTGCTGGGCTATGGCGTGTTTCGCTTTATTGCCGAGTTCTTCCGCGAGCCCGACGCGCACTTGGGTATTTTGTCGCTGGGCATGAGCATGGGCCAGTGGCTGAGCGTGCCCATGGTGCTGGGCGGCGCGCTTTTGTGGGTGTGGGCCGGGCGCCAGCGTGCGTCGGAATGATCTGCAATGCACAGGGCGATGCGCAAGAAGTTATGCTTGCACCCTGGCAATGTATGCCGATTCTTGAACCAAAAACCTGAAAGACAGCTGCCGTGAACCAGCGAGTGCTCATCGTCGACGACACCGATGTCAACCTGCGCATGCTGGGCACGCTGGTCAAGCGGCTCGCGCCCGCCCAGGCGCACAGCTTTTCCGATCCGCTGCTGGCGCTGGAGTTTGCCCGCCACACCCTGGTGGACATGGTGGTGGTTGATTTCATGATGCCGGAGATGGACGGGCTGGAGTTCATCCGCCAGTTCCGGGCTATTCCGGGAGCGCAGATCATTCCCGTGCTCATGGTCACCGCCAACGACGAGCGCGCCGTGCGCTACCGGGCGCTGGAATCGGGGGCGGACGACTTTCTGTCCAAGCCGGTCGATCCGCTCGAGTTTCTGGCCCGCGCCAAAAACCTGCTCAAACTCAGCGACGCCACCCGCAAACTCACCAACCAGGCCGCGTGGCTGGCCGAAAGCGTGCGCATTGCCACGCAAGAGGTGCGTGCGCGTGAGCGCGAAACCGTGGTGTGCCTGGCCAAGGCCGCTGAACACCGCGACGCCGACACCGGCATGCACATTGTGCGCATGTCGCACTACGCCCGGCTAATTGCGCGTGAGCTCAAGTTGTCG
>CANGHQ010000253.1 GCA_947453585.1 Burkholderiales bacterium
AGGCCGGGGCTAACAATTTGGCCATCTAGCTAGGGGATTGGTGCTCGAAACCTATTTTTACAAAACCGGTGTGTGACTTTGGCAGAGTCACACGCTTATAGTAAATGAAGGATCAAGGAGTCATGGTTACTACTGAGTCGCTTGTAGATTCAGTGATAGCCAAGTGGTTGCCAGTGAACTTCTCAATTCAAGCAAGTCCTTCCTTGGGCTTTTCTCGGGCTCTCTGACCTATGCGCCGATGCGTGGTGGCTGTTTGACGCGGCCATTGCGGAACGCTCAATGCGCAGGACTTGAGAACAGTTGCCCCCTGACTCGCAAGTGTCGGTTTGACCCGACAGTTCATGATCGGGGCCTGACGCGCATTGGCCCCAAACAGCGCAGAACCCTGCGCGCCACCAAGCCGGTAGAGCCCAGAGGGGACGACCCAGATCCACTAGAACCGCCCTGCCCATCATCAAAGATCGCGCCGTGTCCGTATCGCCTGTGGTGCTGGCACACGACGGCAGTTTGAGCGGGATAAAGCGGCGCTGAGCTGGGGATTGCCCGGTCAAGCCAACCTGTCTGCCGCCATTGTTGCCGTCATCTTGCTGTAGTGCTGCTCCAGCATGCCAATGGAAGTGCCCATTTGCTTGGCTAGAGTGTGCATGTCCATCTGTCCGTCCATGAGGCTCATGGTGGCGTAGCTGTGACGCAGGCTGTAAAGACTGCGGTTGCGACCCGAGATGGGATCCACGCGCATGTCTGCATCCGCAAGCAGCAGCTCAAAAGATGTGTGAAGACTGTTGGGTCTAACGCCTGCACTGGTGGCAAATACCCAAGCTTCACTCTTGGCGGCGATGGCCTGATCCAAACTCTCACCCATGCCCTGCCGAACTGCCAGTCGTTCGAACACTGCAATGGCCCAGTGCTTGGCAATGAGCCAGCGTCCACCTGTTTTGCCCGACACCCAGATGCGCAGGTAACGCAGATTGGTCTTGCTGTCCACATGCCACTCCAAGTGCCGCCACTGCATGGCCATGCTTTCCCTGCCTGAGCGGCACCCCGTGCCCAGCAGTGCTTCCACGTAGTCACGCAGCAGGAGGCGCATTTCGGTATGGTTCTTCCGTTCACCCGCCCTGCTCCACTGAGGTAAAAATTCCATGAGTTTGACCAACTCCTCACGGCTAAAGCCGGGACGCGCCGAACCTTTCCGACCCTTGCGGTTCAATCTAGGAATGGCCACCCGGTCGCTGAGCCAGCCTTGTTCAATGGCAAAGTCAAGAATACGGCTGAATGCACTGGCGTGATTGGCCAGGGTGCTGCTTATGGGCACGCGTCCCATCTTTTCATTTCGCCATTGTTCGTAGTGGCGCACTCGGTCAATGGTGATATTGGCCAGCATGAACTTGCCAAAATAAGGAATCAGGTAGTTGTTCGTGGCCCGGATGTAGTCACGGTTGGTCTCACGGCGGATGCCCTGCTCTATTTCCCGCTCCAGGGCTTTGATGCACTCACGGGCGATCACATCAAAGCGTTTGGTCCGTTGTGGCAAGCCCTCGTCTTCGCGGAATCTGGCTCGGTCATAGATTTCACAGGCCACACGCTTGGCCCATTCCAGTTGACGTTGGCGGGTTGTGACGCAGTGCCAACGGCGATCAAGCAGCTTGTAGCGAACCTGCCAGACGCTGCTGCCAGGTCGCAGGTACAAGACCACTTCCCCGTCACGCAGATGGTGGGTGGTTTCCCGTCTAGTCGTGAGTCTCAGAGCGGCTAGTGTTGGCGGGATAGATGCAGGGGATTGCTCAGTCCTACCGTTTAACAGTGCCAACTGCGAAAAATCGATCTGCTTCAAGCCCGCGGCTCCAAAAGCACAGCTTAGTTTCAAAATGCGGAAAGGGCTACCAAAAAAACCCGCAACAACATTTCTGCTGCTACGGTAAATTTTGAAGATCTAGGCTTGAATCAAACCGTTGCCTGAGACTGCTTTGTTACCTGTTGGGCACTTCGAGTGTCCATCGAAAATCAAATAGGCAACTGTCGAACCAAATTGCTTCGGACCCAAGTGCTGAGTCCACTTGCAACACCCTTTTGGCTCCATGCTTGGTAAGCTGGATCAGCATAAACGGCATCCGTGCATTTGCCATAGGCTTCATAACTTTCATATCGCGCCGCAAAAACCATGTTTCCAATTTCGCCGGTCGAAACTGCCCAAACAGACACGTCTGCGCCATGATTGCGCCAGATTGCAGCACTTTCAGCAACCAGAGCCATGAGCTTTGTCATGTCAGCCCCCGGGTTTGCATGGAATACACCTTGAAAAACAACTGCTTGTGACATTGGTTTACTTTCGATTTGGTTTATTGAGGTCAAAATTGAACTCCGTTCACTTATAGCAAAAAATAAACATTTTTTATTACAATTCGCTACCAACAAGGGTAAACACCGTGGGACACCGCACGCCTACCCTCCCAAACGCCCTGCCCGGCAGGTTCTACAAGGTCGCACAAGTTCGTAGGCGCGCTAAAACCCGATGCGAAAACCTAAAGCGCTGCCGCCGTGTATGCCATAATGCGCTTCCACCGATTACTGCCCGGGTGGTGAAATTGGTAGACTCAGGGGACTCAAAATCCCCCGCCGCAAGGCGTGCCGGTTCGAGTCCGGCCCCGGGCACCATTGACAAAGCCGCATTGCTTTTTAAGCAATGCGGCTTTTTCTTTGTGGGCCACGTAGCCACCATGTAGCCAACAGTACCTGGATCGGTGTTTTTTGGCTTGCGCGACACCAGGCACCTCTCAGCACCGGTTCTCGCGGTGCTTCGCCGAGTTCAAGCGCGCAGCTCAACGCAAGCATCCCGATCGGGTTATTTCAGCGGAAAATGCCTCCATAAGCGGGTAAATATCCCAATCGGTAAATTTAAATTGCATTTAAACCGGCAGCGCGTGATAATTTCCCGAACAGGACACCAATATGCAGGCCAAGCCATTGACTCCAACCAACTCACCGCAAGCGCTGGGCGCTGCCGTTTTGGCCGCCCGCCGCAATCTTTGCCTCACCCAGCCCCAATTGGCACTGGCCGCAGGTGTAGGCGTGCGATTTATCGTGGAGCTAGAGGCTGGCAAGCCCACCGTGCGCCTAGAGACTCTGCTCAAAGTGTTGCACGCGCTGGGTGGCAGCCTAGCGGTGGAAGGCATGGCCTGATATGGCACGCCACATGGAAGTCTGGCTGCTCGGTGCGCATATAGGCACGCTCTGGCAAATCGAGGGACGGCTGAGTTTTGCCTACGCGCCCGGCGCTACTGCGGCTTTGTCGCAATCGCTTCCCATTCGGCCAGAGCCGTTTGACGACCGCGCCAGCCGCCCATTCTTCGCCGGCTTGTTGCCCGAAGGCGGCAAGCGCAAACAGATCGCCAAGACCCTGCAAGTCTCCACCCAAAACGACTACGCCCTGCTGAAAAGCCTGGGGGGTGAATGCGCCGGTGCCGTCACCCTGCTGGAGCCCGGCCAGTCGCCACCAGCGCCCGATGCTCCGCTTGAAGTGCGCTGGCTTAACGCTACACAACTGCTGCAGATGCTTGATGAAATGCCGCTGCGTCCCATGCGTGCGGGTGAAGACGGTCTGCGCCTCTCGCTGGCGGGCGCACAAGACAAGCTGCCGGTGGTGCTGGATACGGACGGTTTGCGCACGGGCCTGCCCCTGAACGGCTCGCCCAGCTCGCATATCCTCAAGCCGCCCATTGCCGGGATCGATGGCAGCGTATTCAACGAAGCCTTTTGCATGGCTCTGGCTGCGGCGCTTAAGTTAGACGTTGCTCGAACCCACATACAGGCCGTAGCCGATGGAGCACAGCAGCGCCACTGCCTGCTGGTCGAGCGCTACGACCGCCAGGCAGTGGCCCTCACGCTTGCTGTTGCGGCGCAATCACGCCAGCGCCTGCACCAGGAGGACTTTTGCCAGGCGCTGGAAGTTGTCTCTGAGCACAAATACCAAAACGAAGGCGGGCCCAGTCTGACCCAAGCTTTTGCACTCTTGCGCCGCGCCACCCGCCCCAGCGCGCCGCAGACACTCAAACTGCTGGACTACGTCGTGTTCAACGCCCTGATC
>CANGHQ010000254.1 GCA_947453585.1 Burkholderiales bacterium
AGGGTTTGCTGCACGCGGTCGTAGCGCTTGGCGCCCAGGTTTTGCGCCAGGATGGGGCCCACCGCGCCGCTGAGCGCATAAATCAGCCCAAACGCCACGGGCGTCAAACGGTCCACCGTGGCTTGCCCAGCCACCGCCGAGGCGCCAAACTGCGCCACGCTGTGCGTCACAAAGGCCGCGCCCACCGGCGTGGCCAGGTTGGTCATGACCGCCGGGCCGGCCACCGCCGACAAGGCCCGCGCATCGGCCCAAAAATGCGTGCGCTCCAGGGGCGCGAGCATGTGGTGCACGCGCCCCACGCCGTGCAGGCCAATGGCCAGCAGCACGCTGCGCGAAATCACCGACACCACGGCCGCGCCGTCCAGGCCCATGCCGAAATAAAAGATAAACAGCGGATCCAGCACGGCGGTGACCGCCGCCGCGCCCAGTGTGACCACCATGGCCCGGCGCGCCGCACCCACCGAGCGCAACAGCGCCGAACTCGCCATGCCCACGGCCAGCAAGGGCACCGAAGGCATGGTCACCGTCAGGTAGCGTTGGGCCAGCACCGCCACTTCGCCGCGAGCGCCCAGCGCCGAAAGCAAGGGCGCCAAAAAGGCCAGTGTGGCCAGCGCCAGCACGGCGGCAATACCCGCCATCAGCAAGAGGCTGTGGCTGGCCATACGCTGGGCCTGCGCAGTATGGCCCGCGCCAATCTTGCGCGACACGGTGGCGGTAATGCCGATCATCAAACCAATGCAGACCGAGGTATGAAAAAACCCCACCACGCCAGCAAAGCCCACGGCCGCAGCAATGGCCTGTTCGCCCAAGCGCGAAATATAGAAAAGGTTGATCAGGTCCACCACAAACACTGCCACCAGCCCAATAGCGCCCGTGCTGGCCATGACCATCACGTGGCGCAAGGGGGAGCCAGTAACAAAGCGCGGTGGGGGAACAAGCGTCATGGATGCAACACAAAAAGTGGCCGATCAGGTCCCGCCGCCAAGCGGGGCAAACACGGTGGGGCAGCCTTAAAGCATGCCACCGTGGGAATCAATCATTATCTCCGGCAGGCCCGGCACAACGCAGCGGCCTGGCCTGCGGCGGCGCACACGTTTACACAATCTAAATAAAGGCGGCACGCGGGCGCACTACAGTCGGGCCCTGCTTGTTCCACCACCGAGAAACCTCTATGCAATTCACCGCCATTCCCTTGATGCGCCGCGCCACCCGCTGGCTGGGCGCCGCCGCGCTGATGGGCGCCTGCGCCTTGGCGCTGGCCTTGCCCGCGCCCAAGGACATCGAGGCCGCCGTCAACGCCGGCCACCTGCCCCAGGCCGAAACCATGCTGCGCGAGGTGCTGCAAGACAAGCCCGGCAGTGCCCGCGCCCATTACGAACTCGGCCAGGTACTGGCCCGCCAAGCCAAATACGACGAGGCCCTGGCCGAAGTGCAGCGCGCCAAAAGCATAGACAGCAGCCTGAAATTTGCCGCCAGCCCCGAAAAGTTCCAGCAAACCCTGGACAAAATCGGCGCGGCTACCAGCACGGCCAAGCTGCCGTCCGCCACCGCCGGTGCGCAAGTCGCCACAACCGCTGCCCCAGCACCGGCGCCCGCCAGTCCAGCGCTGAACCTGAACTACGTGCTGCTGGGAATTGGCGCCCTGGTACTGGTGGCCTTTCTGATCCGGCGCAGCCAGGCCCAGACCGCATCCGCGAACCGCGGCTATGCGCCCACAGCCCCGGCGGCAGGTGGCGGCTTTGGCGCCCAGTTCACGCCCAACGCCCCGGCCTACCCCGGCGGACCCGCCGCAGGCTATGCACCCGGCTATGGCTCTGGCTACGGCGCGCCTATGCAAGGCGGAGTTGGCTCAGGCGTGGGTGGCGCGGTGCTTGGCGGCGTGGCCGGACTGGCAGCGGGCTACGCGCTGACCAAGGCGTTTGAGGGCGATCACCACAGCGGCGGCAACCAGGGCGCGCAGCCATCTGGCGGCAACGGCGCGGGCTACGTGCCCTTTGACGCCCCAGCGCCGCCCGACATGGGCAGCTTTGACGCCGGTTCGGGCGACAGCTGGGACGCCGCTGAGAGCGGCGGCAGCGACGACAACTGGTGACAAAACCCCGGGCCGCACGCCCGCCCGGGGCGGCGGCCATCAGTTAAGCTTGTCTGGCTTCGTACCAACCACCACAGGAGACCGACATGAGCACCACTGACACCTCGGGTTTTGGCAAATTTGTCCCCGGTTTTGAGTTTCTGCAAAACCTGGCCAAGGGCGCGGGTGGCGGCACTAGCGCTGCGGCCATGCCCAATCTGTCGCAGTGGCTGGTGCCCAGCCTGAATGTGGAAGACCTGGAAAAGCGCATCGAAGAACTCAAGCACGTTCAGTTCTGGCTGGAACAAAACTCCCGCGCCCTGAGCGCCACCATCCAGGCACTCGAAGTGCAAAAGCTAACCATGGCCACCCTGAAGGGCATGAACTTCACCATGGGCATGCCCGGCGCCAGCGCAGCACCAGCGGCGGCGCCCAGCACCTCGGGCTGGCCGATGCCACCGGCTGCGGCCAAGGCAGAACCCGCACCCGCTGCGGCTCCAGAACCCGCCGCCAGCGCCACGGAGGCCAAACCCGCCGCAGGCGTGGTGGACCCGCTGCAACTCTGGGGGTCGCTGACACAGCAGTTCCAGAGCATTGCCGCCAACGCGTTCAAGGAAGTGAGCGACAAGGTTGCCGCCGCGCCCGGCGTGGTCAAGGAAGCCGCCAAAAAAGCTGCCGCCGCGGGCAAGGCCGCCGCCAGCAAGGCTGCGGCCACCAAAGCCCCGGCCAAAAAGGCAGCTGCCCCAAAGGCCGCAGCCAAAAAAGCGCCGGCTAAAAAAGCCCCAGCCCGCAAAGCCGCTGCCGCCCCCGTGCGCCGACGCAGCACCTAAAGCGCAGCGCGCCCCCGCATGAAGCTTGCATGAAGGTTTTTTCCTACGCCCACGCCACCCATCCGCAGTGGCAAACGGCCGCTGAACTGGTGCTGGCGCAATTGCGCGCCCAGCTGGCCAACCCCGCCTACGCCCCCGCGCCCACCTTGGCGCTGCTCTACATCACCGACCACTTTGCGACAGAGGCCAAAGCGCTGCTCGATTACCTGAGCGGCGAATTGCCCATGGTCACCGACTGGTCGGGCACTGTGGGCATTGGCATTGCCACCAACAACGCCGAATACTTCAACGAGCCGGCACTGGCCGTCATGCTGCTCGATTTGCCCAGCGACCAGTACCGCGTGTTCTCGGGCGTGGCGCCGCTGGGCTTGGGCTTTGAGGCGCACACCGCGCTGGTGCACGCCGACCCCAACACCGCCGACCTCGGCGAACTGCTCAGCGAGATGTCGGCGCGCACCGACTCGGGCTATTTGTTTGGTGGCCTGGCCAGCAGCCGAAGCACCAGCGTGCAGTTTGCGCTGGCCGCCGACGGCAATGTGCGCGGCCAGGGCCATGCCGGAGGCGTGTTCAGCGGCGGCTTGAGCGGCGTGGCGTTTGGCCCCGAAGTAGATTTGGTGTCGCGCGTCACCCAGGGCTGCAAACCGGTGTCCAAAACCCGGGTCGTGACTGACTGCCAGGACAACGTGGTGCTGACCCTGGACGGCGAGCCCGCGCTTGAAGTGCTGCTGCGCGATCTGGCGGTGTCCTTGGACGAGCCCCAAACTGCGCTGGCGGCGGTGCGCGCCACGCTGGTGGGCCTGGCCCAGCCACCGACCGGCAGCGACAGCGCGGCGGTGCGCAAGACCGGCAACTTTGGCAGCGACGTGCTGGTGCGCCACATCGTCGGCCTGGACCCCGGACGCCACGCGATTGCGGTGAGCGACCACGTTCGCCTGGGCGCGCAACTGGCGTTTTGCCAGCGCAATGTGCAGGCCGCGCGCGCCGACCTGACGCGCATTTGCGCCGAGATCCGCGAAGAACTCGAACCCGAAGAAATACTGGAACCCTTGGCTGCTGGCGCCGCAGGGCTGCAAGATCGCGCACCTGCAACACCCGCGCGTCATATTGCCGGAGCGGTCTACATCAGCTGCACCGGGCGCGGCGGGCCGCACTTTGGTGGCCCCAGCGC
>CANGHQ010000255.1 GCA_947453585.1 Burkholderiales bacterium
GGACGCCAGTGGCACCAAACAAAGACGGTTTAGATCTTCAAAGCCGCCTTGACTGCGGGCAAGCCCTCTTTGCCGTCAAAGGTTTTCACGCCGGTCAGCCACTTGTCCAGCACAGCGGGGTTGGCCTTGATGAAGTCGGCTGCGGCCTTGTTGGGCTTGACCTTTTTCAGAATCGGGCCCATCACCTGGTTTTCCATGTCGGTGGAGAACTGCAGGTTTTTCAGCAATGCGCCGACGTTGGGGCAGCGTGCCTCGTACGAGGTGGGAACAGCGGTGTAGACCTTGGCTTCGCCCAGGTTGGGGCCAAACACGTCGTCGCCACCGGCCAGGTAGCTCATCTTCATCTGCACGTTCATGGGGTGGGGTTCCCAGCCCAGGAAGACGATGGCTTTCTCGGCCTTGATGGCGCGTTGGGCTTCGACCAGCATGCCGGCCTCACTTGATTCGACCATTTTGAAGCTCTTCAAGCCAAACTTGTTTTCCTTGATCATGCCGGCGATCAGCGCGTTGCCGTCGTTGCCAGGCTCAATGCCATGGATCTTGCCGCCCAGGTCTTTTTCAAACTTGGCGATATCGGCAAAGGTTTTCAGGCCCTTGTTGTACAAGTACGTGGGCACGGCCAGTGTGTATTTGGCGCCGACCAGGTTGGGCGTGTCCAAGACCTTGATGTCGCCCGACTTGATGAAGGGCTCAATCTGCGGCGTCATGGACGGGTTCCAGTAGCCCAAAAACACGTCAATCTGTTTCTTCTTCATCCCGGCAAAAGCGATTGGGATGGACGCCATGGTGACGGTGGGCTTGTAGCCCAGGCCTTCGAGCACGACCGAAGCCATGCCAGTGGTGGCAGCAATATCGCTCCAGCCCACGTCGGCAAAACGCACGGTCTTGCAGCTGGCGTCTTCGGCCAGCGCGAACTGCGTACCCATTGCCATGACAGCGGCAATTACTGCAACCCTTTTCATCATCGTCATACGAACTCCTATTTATTGAATGAACCCATCACACTCTGTTGTAGCCCTTGCGGACAGCGCCTTTATACCGGGTTTATGCCGCGTTTTCGGCACCGGCCGCACGGCCGCCCCTGTATTTGCTTTTGCCTTGGGGGTTTACGAGGCCACCTCGGGCCCGCGCGCACGCGGGCCCCGGCGGCTGCGGGCGTTTTGCTCGTTGTTGATGGCCACGCGCTCGGGCAAGGTGACCACTTTGCGCAACTCGACAAACGGGTCCGTCAAATGCGGCAAAGCCATGGCTTCGACAAAAATTTCCTGAAAACGCGGCTCCACCGCGGTCTCAATTTTTTCCACCCGGCGCACCAGCGCTTCAATGTCGCCACGCGCGCGCTGGTCCAAAAGCGCAATGCGCGCGCCCGTGCCTGCGGCGTTGCCGGCTGAACTCACTTCGCTGAGCACGCAGTCAGGAATCATGCCCAGCACCATGGCGTATTTCACGTCAATGTGGCTGCCAAAGGCACCTGCCAGGCGGATGCGATCCACGGTTTGCACGCCCATGCGCTCCATCAACAGGCGCACACCGGCGTACAGCGCGGCCTTGCCCAATTGGATGGCGCGCACGTCGTTTTGCATGACCTTGAGCGGGGGCGCGTCGGCGGTGGCGCGGTAAAGCTCGTAAGAGAAAGTGCGCCCATCGGGCTGAATGCGCGGGTTGCGCGCTGACAGGTCGCCGTTGATGACGCCGTCGTGGCGGATGATGCCGGCCAGATACATCTCGGCCAACGCCTCGATGATGCCCGAGCCGCACACGCCGGTGACACCGGTTTGGGCTACGGCGGCGTCAAAGCCGGGGTCGTCCGACCACAGGTCCGAGCCAATCACCTTGAAACGCGGCTCAAGTGTGACCGGGTCAATGCGCACGCGCTCGATGGCGCCGGGTGCGGCGCGCTGGCCGCAACTGATTTGTGCGCCCTCAAAAGCCGGGCCGGTGGGGCTGGAGCAAGCCAGCAGGCGCTGGTTGTTGCCCAGCACGATTTCGGCGTTTGTCCCCACGTCCACCAACAAGGTGATCTTGTCGCTCAGGTCTGGGCGCTCGGCCAGAATCACGCCGGCCGTGTCCGCGCCCACGTGACCAGCAATGCAAGGCAGCACGTAAATGCGCGCGTTGCGGTGGATGGCGAAGTCAATCTCTACCGCCCACAAAGTAATGGCACGGTCGGTGGCCAGTGCAAAGGGCGCGCCGCCCAGCTCTACCGGATTGATGCCCAGCAGCAGGTGGTGCATGATGGGGTTGCCCACAAAGGTGGCTTCCAAAATGTCCTGGGGCGAAATACCGGCCTGCGCGGCCACATCTACCGCCAAGTCGTTGAGCGCGGCGCGCACGGCCACGGTCATTTCCACCTCGCCGCCGGGGTTCATCATGACGTAGGACACGCGGCTCATCAGGTCTTCGCCAAAGCGGATTTGCGGGTTCATCACCCCGGCAGACGCCACCACTTCGCCCGAGGCCAAATTGCACAGGTGTGCGGCAATGGTGGTCGAACCCACGTCCACGGCCAGGCCATAGACATGCTCTTTAAAGCCGGGCCAGACCGCAATGATCTGCTTGCCCGCGTGCACCGCCACAGTCACTTTCCAGTGGCCGGTGCGCAGCGCAGGCTGCAACTGCTGCAGCACCAGCACGTCGCACGACAAATCGGTGAGCTGCCATTCAAAGTCCAGCGCGTCTTCCAGGCGGCGCAAATCGCCCGATGGGTCGTGCATGTCGGGCTCTTGCACTTCTACGTAGTGCAGGCGCACCAGGGGATCAAGCTCAATGTCCAGCGCCTCGGCGGCCTTGCGCACCACTTGTTTGTGCACTTGGCTCGATGACGGCACGTCAATCACCAAGTCGCCCAGCACCTGGGCCGAACACGACAGGCGCCGCCCCGGCGCCATGGGCTGGGTAGCGCAGTATTCCTGCTCTACGGCAGACACCGCTGACAGGTTTTCCACGCAAGAGGTGACGCCATGCTTGGAAAACTCACCCTCGGCCACCAGCACCTGGCAGCGGCCGCAAATGCCCCGACCACCACAGACCGAGTCAATGTCCACGCCCAAAGAGCGCGCCGCTTGCAGCAAGGACGATCCCAGCGGAAAACGGCCACGCCGCCCCGAGGGGGTGAAAACTACCAAAGCATCTTGACCACTCACAAATAAGCTCCCAGCTAGTTAAGGCTTTTTGAAGGCGTTAAGGCCTTGCGCGAATCAGGTTGCGCGGCGGCGGTTGCCGCCTTCGCGTCGGCCCCGGCCCATTTCGCCGTCGGCGCCCATCACAGGGTCTGCGCGGAATTTGCGGATCCAGCGCATGCAATCCGGGTCGTGACCCATCATGATGTCGGCGCCCATGATGGCCTTAACCACCTCGGCGTGCATGGGGTTGGTGATGGCGCTGGTCATGCCCGCAGCAATCGCCATAGTCAGAAACGCGGAATTGACACCGTTGCGCTCGGGCAAGCCAAAGCTCACGTTCGAGGCGCCGCAGGTGGTGTTGACTTTCAACTCAGTGCGCAGGCGGTGCACCAGGCGCATGACCTGCACGCCCGCCTGGTTGATGGCGCCAATGGGCATGACCAGCGGGTCCACCACAATGTCGCAGGCCGGAATGCCGTAGTCAGACGCGCGCTCCACAATCTTCTTGGCCACGGCAAAACGCACGTCCGGGTCTTGGGAAATGCCGGTCTCGTCATTGGAAATGGCCACCACGGCAGCGCCGTATTTCTTGACCAGAGGCAGCACGGTTTCCAGGCGGTCTTCTTCGCCAGTCACCGAATTGACCAGCGCCTTGCCTTTGTAGACGGCCAAACCGGCTTCAAGCGCGGCGACGATGGACGAGTCAATGGACAAGGGCACGTCGGTTACGGCCTGCACGAGCTGGATGGCCTTGGCCAACATGCCCGGCTCGTCGGCCAGGGGAATGCCGGCGTTGACGTCCAACATATGGGCGCCAGCTTCGACCTGCGCCAACGCGTCGGCAATGACGCGGCTGTAGTCGCCAGCCATCATCTCTGCGGCCATGATCTTGCGGCCCGTGGGGTTGATGCGCTCGCCAATGATGACGAA
>CANGHQ010000256.1 GCA_947453585.1 Burkholderiales bacterium
ACATCAGCCCCAAGGTGGCTGAGCTGCTGGCGCTGGACATGTCGCCCACCGGCCACGACCTGCCGCACACGGCCCTGAGCAACCGCGAATTTGAGGTGTTCAGCCGCATCGTGCGCGGCGTGACCATGACCGCCATGGCCGAAGAGCTGTCACTGAGCATCAAGACGGTCAGCACCCATAAAACCAACATCCTCAACAAGATGGGCATGACCGGCCAGGTCGAGCTGGTGCGCTACGCGCTAGAACACCACTTGCTTGACGACTTGTCAAGCGACGCGCCCAACCTTTAAGCCCGCAAGGCCTGTATTCCTGGCGCGCCTAGGAATATTCCCAGGCTCGCTTTCATCGCTGTCCGATGGCTTTGGACGGCCACCTCACTCAAACTCGGTTTCAGTCTTTGGCACGCATGCGCCTGTCAGAGCCCGATCCCTAACTTTTGACAAGGTGAACACCATGGCACTTCAATTCCACTCCCGATTCGCAACACTGGCAGCGGGCGCTGCCCTTTGCCTGGCGGCGTTCTCTGCCCACGCGGAAGTGGACGTGGAGGCGGCCAAGGCCTTGGCGCGGCAGAACAACTGCCTGAAATGCCACGCCATTGACAAGGACAAGGATGGCCCCTCTTACAAGAGCGTCGCGGAAAAGTTCAAGGGAAAGGCCGGCGCTGAAGCCCGCCTGATCGAGCACATCATGTCTGGCGAAAAAGCCAAGTTCGCCGACGGCCACGAAGAAGAACACAAGATCGTCAAGACATCGCCCCCCAAAGACATGGCCCAGATCAAGAACCTGGTGCAGTGGATCTTGTCGCAGTAAGCGCGCCGCACCTCCTACCTGACCATCTGCCGGAAACATCCATGAAAACCATCTACAAACTGCTCGCCGCCTGCGCCTTGGCCGTCGGCCTGTTCGCTGCTCCTGCCTGGGCGCAGGACAACAAGTTGCCTGAGATCGCCGCAGGCGCCACCAAATCGGCGCTGGCGCAAGACGCACTCAAAAAAGACGCGGTCTGCACCAAGTGCCATGACGAGAGCGAAACCGCTCCGATCCTGAGCCTTTACCAGACCAAGCACGGTGTTCGCGGTGACCCGCGCACGCCAACCTGCCAGTCGTGCCATGGCGCGAGCGCCGACCACTTGAAAGGTGACACCACCGGCAAAGGCCGCCTGGCACCTGACCATGTGTTCAAAAAAGGCGTGTATGCCGCCTCAGGCGACAAAGACCGTGCCGACCAGTGCCTGAGCTGCCACAAGGGCGGCAAGCGCAACAACTGGGATGGCGCACAACACCAAAACAGCGGCGTTGCCTGTAACGACTGCCACGTGGTGCACCGTCCAAAAGACAAGCTGCAAGACAAAAAGACCCAAGCCGAAGTCTGCTACAGCTGCCACAAAGACCAGCGCGCTGACGGCAAAAAACTCTCGCACCACCCCATTGCCGAAGGCAAAGTGGGCTGCTCAGACTGCCACAACCCGCACGGATCCACCGGCCCCAAGATGTTGAAGAAAAACACCGTGACCGAAACCTGCTACCAGTGTCATGCGGAAAAACGCGGTCCCTTCCTTTGGGAGCACCAGCCCGTGACGGAAGACTGTGCCAATTGCCATACCCCCCACGGATCCAACATCACGCCCTTGCTGAAATCACGTGCTCCGTTCCTGTGTGAAGAGTGCCATAACGGTCCTCACCAAAGTACCAATCCAGTGGCTGGAAACGCCGCAGGTATCCAAGGCGGATTGACGACTTCGACCGCAAGCAACTCCAACAAAACCACAAGCCCCGGCTATGCCGCGAGAAGCTGCCAAAACTGTCACGTCATGGTGCACGGTTCCAACTCTCCGGCCGGCGCCTTCCTTCATCGTTAATTGCTGATAAGGACTACCTATCATGAAAACAAGCAACAAACTCTTTGTGGCAAGCCGCGTGACCCTGGCGGTACAAGCCGCACTGCTCGCGATGTTTGCGGTACCGCAGATGTCTTATGCACAAGACGACGGTGCAGATGCGCTCACTCGCCCCAGCAATACCGTTGAAGTGGGAATTGCCGCCCCATCAATCAGTTCGGCCAAATTTGGCGAATACAACGGGCTGAATAAATCAGACGCCTCGGTGGTGGGAAATATCAATATCCGCGGTGGCGATGCCTACGGTATGGGTGGCGGAACCCAGCGCTGGGAAATCAAAGCCAGCGATTTGGGTACCACCTCTCGCGAAATTGGCGCCAGCGTCAGCGAGCAAGGACAATGGAGTGCGGGCGTCTCGTATGACGAGTTGCGCCACAACATATCGGATACCTACCAAACCCCATTTGTGGGTGGCATCGGCGGGAATACTTTTATTTTGCCGCCCAGTTATGGCGTGATCAACACGGCTTATATCAACTCCACTTATAAGATTGGTACCCAAGCACTGGCGGACACGCAAGTTGCGGCGATGAAAACCACGGAAGTGCACTCAGATCGAAAAAATACCAGCCTGAGTGCGGGCTACGCCTTTGATCGTCAGTGGAATGTAAAGTTTGATTTCAACCGCCTCGATCAATCCGGCGCCAAACTGATATCTCCGGCTACGGATGCGTCCAAATATGGCACTTTCAATTCAGGCTTCGAGAAAACCCTGATGCTGATGAATCCTACCGATTACCAGACCGACACCTTTAATGTGGTGACCAACTGGGCTGGGGATGCGGGCTACATGAGTGCGTCTTATTTTGGGTCTCTTTTTCATGACAACATCAATGGATTGAATTTCTCCAATCCGTTTTTGCAAAGCGGCTCAGGTGCCACGGCTACCACTCCGGTTAACGGTGCAGTTTATGCGGGTGCTTTTCCTGTCAACACCCTGAGCACAGCGCCGAGCAATGAATTTCACCAGTTGAACTTAGGTGGCGGTTACACGTTTACACCTACAACCAAATTGGTGGGTGGATTGTCCTATGGTCGCAATACCCAGAATGCAAAGTATGAGTCTCCGCTGACCGTAGACATGCAAACGGGTGGACTTCCCGCCACTTCACTCGACGCGCTGGTTATTTCCACCCACGCGGACCTGAAGCTTACGGATCAAACTACCAAAGACCTGCTGATGAGTGCAGGGGTCAAATACAACAAGCGGGACAACCAGACTGCAGCATTGCGCTACAAATTCATCGATCTTGGCGGGGTCAACGAATCCTCGGTCAATATTCCAATGAGCAATAGCAAAACGCAAATGGAAGTGGCCGGCGACTACCGCATCGACAAAAACCACCGCTTGCACTTGGGTGTTGAATACGAGGACATCAAACGCTGGTGCAACGACGCGTTGGCCAATTCAACGCAGGGTTACTGGAATACCTATGTTTCAAGTAGCTGCGTCCAAATGCCAGAGAGCAAAGAAAACCGCTTGGTGGCTAGCTACCGTTTGAAGGCTAGCGACTCGGTCAATTTCAACACCGGTTACACCTACAGCGACCGCGCTGCCGACGTGAACGCCACCTTCTACAACCCAATGCAAACGAACAGCCAGGGGTATGAGAATTACGGTTACCGCGCATTTTTTGATGCTTCGCGTAAAGAGCAGATGCTCAAAGCAGGCGTCAATTGGCAGAAGGACGAGCAACTGGGTCTGGGGATGAATATCCGTTACCTGGATGACAAATACAACGACTCGCCGCTGGGTGTTCAGACGGGCAAGGCCTGGACTGCAAATTGGGATGCGTCTTATAACCTTTCCGATAACGCGGTTCTGGCGGCTTACTACAGTGTTCAAAAGCGGCAGCGGGAAATGCTGTCTGGCGGAACGCGGTCAACCCCGGCTGCTGCGACCAATCTGTGGACAAATCAACTCAACGACGCCACCAATACGCTGGGCCTTTCCTTCGTGCAAAAGGGTCTGATGGCAGGAAAACTGCAACTCCAGAGCGATTTGAGCTACACCACTGGCGCTACGGGCTATTCCACGCAAGTTCCGTACTCGATTGCAACCACCGCCATACCAACGCTGACCTGCGGTGATTCGCAGAGTCTGACCTGCGGAAGTACGCCCGACTTCACCAATGAGGTGAC
>CANGHQ010000257.1 GCA_947453585.1 Burkholderiales bacterium
AGCGCCTTGATGGCGACTGCGGGCACGGCGGTGCGCTGGCCGCCTTCAAGCACGACGCTGCCCTTGGCGCTGCGCGTAAGGCAAACCACGCGCGCCAGGGGCGCCATGCGGGCGCAAACCTCGTCAAAGTCTTGTGCGCCACACCAGACCTGGGCTTCTTCTTCATTGCAAAACAGATAGTCCAGGCGGCTGGCTGGGTCACTGCCGGGCGTGGCGCCCAACATGGCCTCCAGGCCCGGGCGGCAAAATTGGATCATGCTCATGTCGCTCAGCGTCAAAGCCAGCGCGGCACCCGCCTGGACTGCCAGGGCGCGGCCCCGCAGCGCGGCATCGAGCCCGGTGGGGGAAGCGGCCAGGTAGCCTTCCATGTAATAGACCTTGGCGCGCGCAATGTCGTGCGGGTGCAAGGCGCTGTGGTCGAGTTCGGCCGTGGCGCCCAAAAAGGTGCTCATGCTGCGCTCGGCGTCTGGCGTGACCATGACCAGGCACACGCCGGTTTGGCCGGCAGGCGCGGCCATGTGGCTCAGGTTGGTGGCGACACCATGGCTGGCCAGATCTTGGGTATAAAAAGCGCCCAACTCATCGTCGGCCACGCGGCAAGAATAAAACGCTTTGCCGCCAAACTGCGCCACCGCCACCGCCGTGTTACCGGCCGATCCGCCACCGGTGCGCCGACTGTGCAAACCCTGCATGTGGTGTAGCAACTCGGCGCGGCATGGCGCGTCAATCAGCGTCATGTGGCGCTTGGCCACGCCGGCCTGCGCCAGCAAGGCGTCAGAGACTTCGTACTCGGAATCGACCAGGGCGTTGCCGATGGCGTAGACGTCAATTTTTTTCATGGGGGGGCATGTTGTGGTGGTGGAGGGAAGAAGGCGAGTCAGACCGGATTACTGCTCGACAAAAGCACGCTCGATAACGTAGTCGCCCTGCTTGGTGGTGTTGCCTTCCATAAAGCTGCGTTCCTCCAGCATCTTTTTCAGGTCGCGCAGCATTTCGGGGCTGCCGCACAGCATGACGCGGTCGGTAGCGGGGTCAAACTTGGGCAGGCCCAAATCGGCCTGCAGCTTGCCGCTGGCCAGCAAGTCGGTAACGCGGCCTTGGTTTTTGAAGGGTTCGCGCGTGACCGTGGGGTAGTACAAGAGCTGTGCGCGCACCATATCGCCTAAGAACTCGTGGTCGGGCAGCTCGTGGGTCAGGTAGTCGTAATAGGCCAGCTCGGACACTTGGCGCACGCCGTGCACCAGAATCACTTTTTCAAACTGCTCGTAGGTGGCCGGGTCGCGCACGATGCTCAAAAACGGCGCCACGCCGGTGCCCGTGCCGATGAGGTACAGGTTTTTGCCCTTGAGCAAATAGTCGATCAGCAAGGTGCCCGTGGGCTTGCGCCCCACCACAATCTTGTCGCCCACCTGGATGTGCTGCAGCTTGGACGTGAGCGGCCCGTTGGGCACCTTGATGCTCAAGAACTCCAGGTGCTCTTCGTAATTGGCGCTGGCTATGCTGTAGGCGCGCAGCAGAGGTTTGCCGTTGTCACCGCGCAGGCCGATCATGGTGAAGTGGCCGTTGGAAAAACGCAGCGTGGTGTCGCGGGTGGTGGTGAAGCTGAAAAGTCGGTCAGTCCAGTGGTGCACGCTTAGCACCGTTTCTTCTAAAAATGCACTCATGGGGGCCTTGGGAGAGTTCGAAAATGCCATTGCGGCTAACCCGCTAGTGTAAAACTTCGTACCAGTGCCCCGTGCATAACCTTATGGCGCGGAAATTTCTGCCATCATTGCCGCATGACGAGCGCCAATTCGCCCTCCCCGCCCAGCCTTTTGGTGGCCTGCCTGTGCGCCCAATGGTGCGGCACCTGCCGCGATTACCGCCCGCTGTTCGACCAGTTGCAGGCCGAGTTTGCGGCGGCGCAGTTTGTCTGGATCGACATCGAAGACGAGGCCGACCTGGTAGACCCGGTAGAGGTGGACAACTTTCCCACCCTGCTGGTAGTGGCCGACGGCCAAGCCCGCTTTTTTGGCACGCTCACGCCGCACATCGACACCCTGCGCCGCATTCTGCAAACGCAGCTCAGCGCCGAGCGTGCACCTAGCGTTGCCCCAGAAGCCCAGGCTTTGGCACAGCGGGTGCTGCGGCACCTGGCAGCAAAGGCGCGATAAGCCGCGCGGCGGCATCGCCGTGCCAGTCCAAAGCGCCGCGCACGACGCTTTGCACTTTTCCGTCAGCACCTACCAAAACCGTGGACGGAAACACCCTAATGCCCCAGGCGCGGGCCAAGGCGCCGTCGGGGTCGCGCACGGCGGGGATGGTCAGGCTCGTGGTGGCCACAAACTGGTTCACCGCAGCTGGCGACTCTTTGAAGTTGACGGCCAGCACGCGCAGCTTGCCGTTTTGGCTTTGGGCCAGAAGCGCGAGCGAAGGCATTTCTTCGCGGCAGGGTTCGCACCAAGTAGCCCAGAAGTTGATGACCAGCGCTTGGCCGCGCAGGTCTTTGAGGAGCAGCGGTTTGCCGTTGGCGTCAATGCCCGCTTGCAGGGGCGGCGCTTTGTGCGCGGGCCAAGGCTGCACCTCAAAACCAATCTGCGCCTGGGCCGCGCCCGCCAGCAACACCAGCGCGACGCCCAAGCTAGTCTGCAGCAGCCCGCGCCGGGCCAGGGGCTGCCGCATCACGGATTGTTGCTTTAAAGCTTGCCCGCAACCCAGCCTTGGGCGCTGGCCAGAGCTGCGTCCAGTTTGCCGGGTTCGGTGCCGCCGGCCATCGCCATGTCGGGCTTGCCGCCGCCTTTACCGCCCACTTGCGCGGCCAGGAAGTTGACCAGTTCACCGGCCTTGACCTTGGCCGTGGTGTCCGGCGTCACGCCCACGGCGATTTGCACCTTGTCGCCCTCGGCCATGCCCAGCACGATGACGGCGGTTTTGAGCTTGTCCTTGAGCTTGTCCATGGTGTCGCGCAGGGTTTTGACGTCGGCGCCGTCCAGGCGCGCGGCCAGAAACTTGACGCCGCCCATGTCGATGGCCTGCGTCAGCAGCTCGTCGCCTCGGGCAGAAGCGAGCTTGCCTTTAAGGGCCGCGATCTCTTTTTCCAGCGCCTTGATGTGCTCCACCGTGCTGTGGATGCGGCTGCCCAGTTCGGCCACCGGGGTTTTGAGCGCGTGGGCGGCGCTGGCCACTGTGTCTTCGAGCTGCTGCAAATAGGCCAGCGCGTGCTCGCCGGTCACGGCTTCCATGCGGCGCACGCCCGAGGCCACACCGCTCTCAGCCACCACCTTAAACAGGCCAATGTCACCGGTGCGCGCCACGTGCGTGCCGCCGCAGAGTTCGCGCGTGGTGCCGATTTCCAGCACGCGCACGATTTCGCCGTATTTCTCGCCAAACAGCATTTGCGCGCCAGTGGTTTTGGCCGCTTCAATGTCCATCAGCTCGGCGTGGGTGGCGGCATTGTGCAAGATTTGGCCGTTGACCAAGGCTTCGATCTGGCGGATTTGCGCGTCGGTGACCGGCGCGTTGTGGGCAAAGTCAAAGCGCGTGCGCTCGGGCGTGACCAGCGAACCTTTTTGCTGCACATGGTCGCCCAGCACTTCGCGCAGGGCCTCGTGCATCAAATGCGTAGCCGAGTGGTTGCGCATGGACGCGGCGCGCAGTGCGGTATCTACCCGCGCCTGCACCGTGTCGCCCACCTTCAGGCTTCCTTGCGAGACGCTGCCGTGGTGGCCAAACACATCGGCCTTGATCTTCTGCGTGTCGTCCACGGCAAACACGGCTGCCGCGCCGTTCAACGTGCCCACATCGCCCACCTGACCGCCGCTCTCGGCGTAAAACGGGGTCACGTCCAGCACGACCACGCCGCTTTGGCCGGACGTCAGCTCTTGCACTTGTACGCCATCGCGGTACAGAGCTTCGACGACCGCAGTTTGCGCAAGCTGGTCGTAGCCGACGAAAACGGTGCCCGCGCCGGTGTAGTCCAGCGCGCGGTCTTGCTTGAATTTGCCAGCGGCGCGGGCCTGGGTTTTTTGGCGGTCCATGGCGGCGTCAAAACCGGCGGCG
>CANGHQ010000258.1 GCA_947453585.1 Burkholderiales bacterium
GTCTGGCCGGCCATGGCAGCAATGACCTTGTCCACGTCGGTGGACTTGGCTTTTTCAACTGCTTGCTTCCACATGTTGATGCCGATGTAAGTGGCTTCCATCGGGTCGTTGGTCAAAGGCTTGTCTTTGTGTCCAGCGATGCCCTTGGCCTTGGCGTAGTCAGACCACTTCTTGATGAAGGCGTCGTTGGTGGGATTCTTGATCGACATGAAATAGTTCCATGCGGCCAGGTGGCCGACCAAAGGCTTGGTGTCCACGCCGCGCAGCTCTTCTTCGCCGACCGAGAACGCAACCACTGGCACGTCTTTGGCTTTGAGGCCAGCGTTGCCGAGTTCCTTGTAGAAAGGCACGTTGGAGTCACCGTTGATGGTGGACACCACGGCGGTCTTGCCACCGGCGGCGAATTTCTTCACGTCAGCCACGATGGTCTGGTAATCGGAGTGGCCAAACGGGGTGTATTTTTCGTCGATGTCTTTGTCAGCCACGCCTTTGCTTTTCAGGTAAGCGCGCAAGATTTTGTTGGTGGTGCGGGGGTAGACATAGTCGGTGCCCAGCAAGACCCAGCGCTTGGCGGCGCCACCGTCTTTGCTCATCAGGTAGTCCACTGCGGGAATGGCTTGCTGGTTTGGCGCAGCGCCCGTGTAGAACACGTTTTTGGACAGCTCTTCACCTTCGTATTGCACGGGGTAAAACAACAGGCCGTTCATTTCCTCCACGACGGGCAACACCGATTTGCGCGACACCGAAGTCCAGCAACCAAAGATCACATCCACCTTGTCTTGGCCGAGCAACTGCTTGGTTTTTTCGGCAAACAGGGGCCAGTTGGAAGCGGGGTCAACGACTACGGGCTCAAGCTTTTTGCCCAGCAAGCCGCCTTTGGCGTTGATCTCGTCAATGGCCATCAGCACGGTGTCTTTCAACACGGTTTCTGAGATGGCCATGGTGCCTGAGAGGCTGTGCAAGATGCCCACCTTGATGGTGTCACCCGCATGGGCGGGAAGGGCCGACAGGCCAGCCAAGGCAACGGCAGCAGAGAGTGCCTTGAGCGTAAAACGACGATGCATGAAAAATCCTCCGGTGGTTGATATAAGTCGTTTCACTTATTCCCGCTGCTGCGGTTTTGGTGAAACTTGGATCAACTTTAGGAAAGATCAGCCGTTTGGAAAATACGCCGACTGGCGTATGGGGCGGCGTACGCCTGGCGTACCCGCAAGGCGTGTGGCTTTAACGCCCGCGTTTTTGTTCGCGCAGCATGAACAGGTAAAGGCTTTCCACCTTCTCACGCGCCCAGGGGGTTTTGCGCAAAAATTTGAGGCTTGATGAGACGCTCGGATCCACCGCGAAACAACGAATGGCGATGTGCTGCGCCAGCCCCTCCCAACCGTAATGCTCGGCCAGTGCGGTGACCATGGCTTCGAGCGTGACTCCGTGCAAAGGGTTTCGCGGCTGCTGCGCGGCGGCAGCGGTCGGGGCGGCGGGGGATTCGGGCAAATCGGTAGACATGCGCCTATTTTCGCCCACGCTGCGCTGCGCGGGCGCGCCGCCAATTTTGCGCAGCCAACAAATCAGCCGCTGAACTGAGGCTGCAGTTGCGCAATGCGGGCCGTGGCCTTGCCTGCCGCCGCAGTGCGGGTTTCCACGCCGAGTTTGACGAACACGCGCTCCAGGTGTTTTTTGACCGTCATCGGGCTGCTGCCCAATATGTCGCCCACGTCCTTGTTGGTTTTGCCTTTGACCACCCAGTACAAGACCTCGGCCTCGCGCAGGGTCAGGGCAAAAATGTCGCGCATCGCTTGCATGACCGCTTGGTCCGAGACCTCACGCATGACGATGAGCCAGTCGTCGCCGGCCCATTCTTCGCTGTCGGTGGCAGAGGCACTTTCGTTGTCGCCGGTTTGCTGGTGCAGGCGCAGGGTCAGGCGCGCTCCGTCGCCTTGCGACAAGACCAGCGGGCGGGGTGCGTCGCCGCGTTGCAGGCAACGCAGGCATTCCTGCAGCCAGGACTGCACCTCGGGCGCGGTGCGGCTGGCGTAGGGCGGGTGGTTGGGGCAATAGCGCTGCAGCAGTTCGCGCGACAAGGGGGTTTGCCACATCAGCTTGCCATCGTGCGGGCGCACGGTGAGGGTGGCGTAGCCGAAGGCGTCGAGCGCGTTGCGCGCCTGGCGCCGCTCGCGCGCACCCGCCAGATGCATTGCCATGCGGGCCAGCAACTCATGGGGTTTGACGGGCTGGTTGACGCAGTCTGCGCCACCCGACTCCAGCGCCTGTACCAAATGCTCTGGGTGGCCGGGGTCGGCCAAAAAGATGATGGGCGCCGGGCTGGTCTGGGCCAGCGCCTTGAGGCGGCGCGCCAGATCGAAGCCACTGCCGTCAACAAGTTGCGCATCGAGCAGCATCAGGTCGGGCGGCGCCACCGCAGCCCGGGCCAGCGCGGCAGCGGCGCTCTCCAGCGCCAGGGCGCCGTAGCCTGCGTCTTCTAGCAGCTCCGCCAGGCCACGCGCTTGCGGGGCATCCGAACTCACCACCCAGACGGTCTCGCCTTGGCCAGAGCGGGCGACGGCAGACGCTGGCATCATGCGCAAACTCCTTCGAGCCAATCACCAATCCGGTGCATTTGTAGCCCGAATCCGCCGATACGCTGGAGTCGTTCGAAATCGCCAAGCTTACGCACCATTACGATGCGCCTTGGCGCTGCGTTATGGTGCGCGAATGTAGTGTGGGACTTCATCATGGGGATCTCCGGTAGCAAGGGCATGTGCCCTCAAAACATTGCAGAATCCATGCCATCCGGCCTTTGGCGTATGCTTTTCACCGCAGGCATGGGCTTTGCTAATGTTGATCACCCTCTGGCCCTAATTACTCAGACACGCACCCGCTTATGGAACTCACCCCCCGCGAAAAAGACAAGCTCTTGCTGTTTACGGCAGCGCTTTTGGCCGAGCGGCGCAAGGCCCGGGGCCTGTTGCTCAATTACCCCGAAGCGCTGGCCCTGATCAGCGCCGCCGTCATGGAAGGCGCACGCGACGGCAAGACCGTAGCGCAACTCATGAGCGAAGGCCGCACCGTGCTGACCCGCGCCGACGTGATGGACGGCATTGCCGAAATGATCCCCGACATCCAGGTCGAAGCCACCTTCCCCGACGGCACCAAGCTAGTCACCGTACACCAGCCCATCGTCTGACACTTTTGCCGCGCGTCCCCGTCTTTCCACCTTTCATCCCAACAAGGTAAGCCACCATGCTCCCCTCTTTATCTAAAGCACTGTTCGTCGCAGCCACCCTGGGGCTGTCAACCCTCGCCCAGGCCCACGTTGGCACCGACTTGGCTGACCACCACGCCCTGGGCCTGGTAGACGGTTTGTTGCACCCCTTTACCGGCCTGGACCACTTGGCGGCCATGCTGGCGGTGGGCTTTTGGAGCGCATTGAGCACGCGGCGCGTCTGGCTGGCGCCCCTGGCTTTTGCCAACATGCTGCTGGTGGGTGCATTTATGGGCATGTCGGGCATCGCCCTGCCCGCGCTGGAGCCCATGGTGGCGGCCACCGTGCTGGCGCTGGGCTTGCTGGTGGCCACCCGCGCGCGGTTTCCTGGCGCGGTAGCCGCTGCGCTGGCCGGCGGCTTCGCGGTGTTCCACGGCATGGCCCACGGTGTGGAACTTTCGAGCGCAAGCCCCGTGGCTGCGCTGGTGGGCATGGTGGCAGGCACTGTGGTTTTGCATGGCTTGGGGCTGGCTGCGGGTCTGGCACTGCGCTCGCACGCGTCTGCCGTCTTGAGTCGGAACTTCTGAAAATGCCGCAAGCAGACATCAGGACGAAACACACGTTCTTGCCGGGTATTTATGAGCGCACCATCACGATTCCGCCGTGGACTGTGTTGACCGGTGCTGAGCATAGAACCGCGTACCGAGTGCGGATTGAAAAAGGAACTATTGCGGTTAATTTTGACGACGGTAGTGTAAGAGAGTTGACTGCTACATGCGAATTTCCAGTTCCCGCAGGCGTCAAGCGAGCCGGACGAGTGTTTGAAAAAGAGGTTA
>CANGHQ010000259.1 GCA_947453585.1 Burkholderiales bacterium
CCATGGCGCCTGGCTCAGGCTTTTTTCGGTGCCTTGGCTGCCGCAGGGCGCTGGTCGGCGACCAGGGAGTCCACCACTTGCAGCGCGCGCTCCATGCTCTTGCGCCCGGGGGGGTTGATGCGCTCGCCGATGATGACGAAGGGACGGTCAAAGCCGATGATGACTTCGCGCGTTGCGGAGCTGATGATGGTGTCGGTCACGCTGAATCCTTGTGGTGTAAACAATAAAACGGGAGATAAAAAACGGGGATAGATCAGGCCGCTTGGGGCGCGGCAGGCACGCTGGGGGCCGGGGTGTAATGCAGCTCGGCGTCTGCGCCATCGCGCCCGGGGTACCAGGGCACGCGACCTTGCAGCACGCCCGAATTTTGCACCATCTCGGGCACTGCATCTTCTTGGCGATAGGCCATGATGTGCACGCCGGCCACGCCCTTGATCTCTTTGACCTCTTGCATGATCTCGGTGCAAATCTTGCGGCCCTCGGCGGCCGGTTTTTCGGCCCCGGCCATGCGCTTGATAACGGCGTCTGGAATGTGCACGCCGGGCACGTTGCTGCGCATCCATTCGGCCACCTTGGCCGAACGCATGGGGCCCACGCCCACCAAAATAAACACCTTGTCCAGGAGCCCCAGGTCTTCCACTTCCTGCATGTAGGTGCGCAGGCGCGGCATGTCGTAGCAGTATTGGGTCTGGATGAACTGGGCGCCTGCGGCCACTTTTTTGGCCAGGCGCTGGGCGCGCCAGTCAAAAGGCTGAACAAAGGGGTTGGCCGCAGCGCCAAAAAACACGCGCGGCGCAAACGTCACCTTGCGCCCGCTTTGGAAGCGGTGCTGGTCGCGCATGTCCCGGCCAATCTCCAACAGCGACATGCAGTCCAGGTCAAACACCGGTTTGGCCTGCGGGTGGTCGCCGGTTTGCACGCCATCGCCACTCAGGCACAGCATATTGCACACGCCCATGGCGGCGCCACCCAAGATGTCGCCCTGGATGGCGATGCGGTTTTTGTCGCGGCAAGAGATTTGCATCACCGGCGCGTAGCCCACGCGCGTGAGCAAGGCGCACACCGCCAGGCTCGACATGTGGCAGTTGGCGCCGCTGCCGTCTGTGGCGTTGATGGCGTCGGCATAGCCGTCAAACACGCGGGCGCGGCGGTACACGTCTTCGGGGTTGGCGGAGTCGGGCGGCTCCATCTCGGCGGTAATGGCAAAAGCGCCGCTGCGCAGCACGCGCTCCAGGCGCCCCGGCGAGGTGTGGCCGGGCAGAATAGGTAGCGGGTAGCCGGGAACGGGTTCGTCGTCAAATCTCATGGTTTGCCTTTATGCGTTTTTCTCGCGCGCCACTTTCAGCCACGAAGACTTGCCCTTCAGTCGCCCGTCCACCGCAAACTGCACCACCTTGATAGCCTCTTTGCCCGCCACCATGCGCTGGCTGCCGGCATAGGCCTCGACCCACACACAGCGCATCTCGGGCTTGACTTCGCAGTGGCCGTCGGCGCGCACGCCGCCACAAGGGCCATTGCGCAGGGTTTTGGGGCAGTTCATGGAACACGACATGCCGGTAGAACTGAGCGCACACTGGCCGCACATCTGGCAGTCAAACAGCAGGCCTTTGACGGCTTTTTCCACTACGGCTACCGGCTTTTCCAGGCGCTCGTAGCCTATGGCCTTCCACAGCGGATGCAGGGCCACAAAGGCGCGCTCGAAGCCCTGGTAAAAAATTTCCAGCCCGCGCGCATGGCGCACCGACCAGCGGCGTACCGCGTACATCAGTCTTCTCCCTCGGGCAGCGGCACGCTGGCTTCTTCCGCCGAAATAACCGTGGGCGCCGCCAAATTGGTGTCCACGCCATGGGCGCGGATGATGCGCAGCAAGTCATCGTCCGAATATTGGGCCTCAAGCCGCTCGGCGCAGGCATTGGCCTCGGCCTGGATGTCGTCGCCGCATTCGGTGGGGTCGCTGCGTTTCCAGTCGGCCAGGTAGTCGCCCGAACTGGCTTTGCCCGCGCGCATGGCGGCGCGGTCAACCGCCTCTTGGAAGCGGTGCGAAAGCTGCACCTTGCCGGTCTCGCGCCCGCGCTTGACGACCACTTGCGCGGGAATGTCGCGCCACGAAATAACAATCAGTTTTGCCATTGGATCACTTTCTCATTAACTTGCCGCAAGCTGCTGTCGAGCTCACCGTAGCCGGTCAGCCGGTATTCAAATGCCAGCCCGAGCCGGTCTGCGGCGCTCTGCCCTTGCGCGCGCCCTTCAGCGCTCTCGGCCTGGGCCAGGTACACCAGCTTTTTGTAATTGCCAAAATACACCGGCAGCAACTGCGGGTGCTTGTCGATGCCCAGGCCATGGATGATGAGCCGCTCAAAATGCCGCAGCAAAAAATCGGTCAGGTAAAAGGTGCCGATTTCTTGCTCGGCCAGTTGCTCAAACACCTTGGCCCCGGCGTAAAACTCGTAGCAATGCGCTCCGGCAATGCGCTCCACGCCTTCTTCGGCCAGCACCACGTCGAGCAAGCCACCGGTGCCGCAGTCGGCATAGGCCACAAACAGGTGGGCATAGCTGCCCTTGAAGCGCTGGATTTTTTCGCGCACCGCCGCCGGGATTTTCTCGGGGCGGTTGTGCAGTTCGGCGGGCAGGCAGCTCACGTCCACGTGCGACCAGCCATTGGCCTGGCGCAGCGCCACTATCTCTTTGGCCAGGGCGCCGCAGGCAATCACCAAGGTGTTTGCCGCTGCAGCCATGGCTTAAAGCAGGTTTGGGTTTTAAGCCGCTGCAGCCGCGCGGCGGGCAGCGATCAGGGTTTTGGCGGTTTCCACCGCAATGCCGGCGTCGCGGCAATAGGCGTCTGCGCCCACGGCCTTGCCAAACTCTTCGTTCAGCGGCGCGCCGCCCACCAGCACGATAAAGTCGTCGCGCAGGCCTTTTTCTTTCAGGGTGTCAATGACAACCTTCATGTAAGGCATGGTGGTGGTCAGCAAGGCAGACAGGCCCAAGATGTCGGGCTTGTGCTCTTCGAGGGCGGCGAGGTATTTCTCTACCGGGTTGTTGATGCCCAGGTCGATAACTTCAAAGCCTGCGCCCTCCATCATCATGCCGACCAGGTTTTTGCCGATGTCGTGGATGTCGCCCTTGACGGTACCAATCACCATCTTGCCGATGGGCTCGACACCGGTTTCTGCCAGTAAGGGGCGCAAGATTTCCATGCCGCCCTTCATGGCGTTGGCCGCCAGCAGCACTTCGGGCACAAACAAAATGCCGTCACGGAAGTCCACGCCCACAATGCGCATGCCTTCAACCAGTGCGTCGTCCAGCACGCGGGCTGCGGTCCAGCCGCGGCCGAGCAAGATGTTGGTGGCTTCCACCACTTCTTCGCGCAGGCCGTTGTACAAGTCGTCATGAACCTGCTCGGTCAATTCTTCGTCATTGAGCGTGTTCAGGTCCAGGTCGTCAAATTCTTCAGCCACGGCTAACTCCTTAGGTTTGGTTCTTGGCGCCCCCCGCCGGGGCTGCGCAAATGTGATTGCAATGTACGAGTCGCGAGACTGAACGGCTGACAGTTTAGCGACTTGCGATTGTCGCCATACGACAGGCGCCCTGGGGGTGAATGCAATGCAAGCAATTGCCGCCATAGACCTAGCGGGCGTCGCCCAAGGAAACAATGCCGTCGCGCGCAGATAACATCAGGCCATTGGAATCCATAGACTCCAGCCACCGCAGCAGGGGCCGCCGCAAGGTCCCCGTCCACCGTACCAATAAGGAGCATTCCCCCATGACCGTCGCACTTGAAGGCAAACCGCATTACATCTTGAACGCCAGCTGCGCCAGCCGCCTGGGCACGGTAGCGGCGGTGTCGGGGTTTTTGGCCTCGCGGCGCTGCTACATCACCGACATGCAGCAGTTTGACGACATCTTGAGCGAGCGCTTTTTTGTGCGCGTGACCTTTTACGCTGACCCGGAACACACCCCATCGCTTGACGACTTGCGCACCCAGTTTGAAGCCGTGGCCACCAAAGAGGCCATGGAATGGTCAATCTACGACG
>CANGHQ010000260.1 GCA_947453585.1 Burkholderiales bacterium
GTCAATCGCCTGCTGCATGAACTTGAAGCTGTTCAAGTTCTTGATCTCGCGCCGCGTACCCAGGGCCGCACCGGGCTTGCGCACCGAGACATTGGCGTCGCAGCGAAAACTTCCCTCTTGCATATTGCCGTCGCAAATGCCAATCCAGGTGACGATCTCATGCAGCTTTTTGGCATAGGCCACCGCCTCGTCGCTAGACCGCATGTCGGGTTCGGTCACGATTTCTAAAAGCGGCGTACCGGCGCGGTTCAGGTCAATGCCGCTTTGGCCAATAAAGTCTTCGTGCAACGACTTGCCTGCGTCTTCTTCCAAGTGCGCGCGTACCAGACGCACGGTCTTCTTCTCGTCGCCCAGCATGAACGCTACCTCGCCACCCTGCACCACCGGAATCTCAAACTGGCTGATCTGGTAGCCCTTGGGCAGGTCGGGGTAGAAGTAGTTTTTGCGTGCAAACACGCTGCGCTCGGCAATGTGCGAACCCAGCGCCAGGCCAAGCTCAATCGCGCGCTCCACCGCGCCCAGATTCATCACCGGTAGCGTGCCGGGCAGCGCCAAGTCCACGGCACAGGCCTGGGTGTTGGGCTCGGCGCCAAAGGCGGTGGGCGCGCGGCTGAAGATCTTGCTTTGGGTGGAGAGTTGGGCATGGGTCTCAAAGCCGATCACGACCTCGTAGCCCTGAACCAGTTTGGCGCTCATGCTGCGACTCCCGCTTGTTGTTTGTGGTGGTCCGTGGCCAACTGGAATTGGTGCGCCACGTTCAGCAACTTGGCCTCTTGCAAGTAGTTGCCAATGAGCTGCAGGCCCACTGGCAATCCGCCGTCGCCCAGGCCCACGGGCAGGCTCATGCAGGGCAAACCGGCCAACGATGCGGGCAGGGTAAAGATGTCGGCCAGGTAGCTGGCCACCGGGTCGTCGGCCTTGTCGCCGAGCTTCCAGGCGGTGGTGGGCGCCACCGGGCCGGCAATCACGTCGCACTGGGCAAACGCGCTTTGAAAATCATCGGCAATCATGCGGCGGATTTTTTGCGCTTGCAGGTAATAGGCGTCGTAGTAGCCGTGCGAAAGCACATAGGCGCCGGTCATGATGCGGCGTTTCACTTCTTGGCCAAAGCCCTCGGCACGGGTCTTTTTGTACATATCGGTCAGGTCGGCAAAGTCAGCGGCACGGTGGCCGAACTTGACGCCGTCAAAGCGGCTCAGGTTGGAGCTGGCCTCCGCCGGGGCGATGATGTAGTAGACAGGGATGGAGAGCTCGGTGCGCGGCAAGGCAATCGGCACCAGCGTGGCGCCCTGGGCTTGCAGTTGCGCAAGAGATGCGTCAATGGCGCGGCGCACGTCGGCAGCCAGCCCTTCGCCAAAAAACTCCTGGGGCACGCCCACGCGCAGGCCCTTGAGGCTGTGGCCCAGGCTGGCAGAAAAGTCCTCTTCTGCCACGTCCAGCGAAGTCGAATCGCGGTCCAGATCGGGCCCGCACATCGCACTCAGCAAGAGTGCGCAGTCCTCGGCGCTGTGCGCCATCGGCCCGGCCTGGTCCAGGCTGGAGGCGTACGCCACCATGCCGTAGCGCGAGGCGCGGCCGTAGGTCGGTTTGATGCCGGTGATGCCGCAAAACGCGGCTGGCTGGCGGATGGAGCCACCAGTGTCGGTGCCGGTGGCCGCAGGCGTCAGGCGCGCGGCCACGGCCGCAGCGCTGCCGCCGGATGAGCCGCCGGGCACATGCGCCGTATTCCAGGGGTTGGTCACGGGGCCAAAGGCCGAGTTTTCGTTGGCCGAGCCCATGGCGAACTCGTCGCAGTTGAGCTTGCCCAAAGTCACCATGCCGGCCTGGCGCAGGCGCGCCACCACGGTGGCGTCAAAGGGCGAGCGGTAGCCGTTCAACATGCGCGAACCTGCGGTTGATACCAAATCCTTGGTCACAAACACGTCTTTGTGGGCCACGGGAACGCCTTCGAGCGGCCCGGCGCTGCCATTGGCGAGCTTGGCGTCCGAGGCGCGGGCCTGGGCCAGTGTGACTTCGCTGTCGATGTCCAAAAACGCGTTGTGCGGGTTGCCGCCGGTGCGGGCCAGAAAGCGGGTGGCGACCTCTACGGCGCTGACCTGTTTGGTTTGGAGCAGGGCGGCGAGTTCGGCCACGCCCAGGTGGTGCAGTTCGGTCATGGTTTATTCGATCACTTTGGGAACCAGAAACAGGCCGCGCTCGACCGCCGGGGCGCTGCGCTGGTTGGCTTCACGGTCCTTGGGCTCGCTGGCAAGGTCGGGGCGCAGGCGCAGGTGGATGGGCGGCATCGAAGGCATGGCGTCCAGCGGGTGGGCCATGGGCAGCACGCCGGTGGTGTCCACCTGGCTGATTTGCGTGACGATGTCGAAAAATGCGTTGATCTGGCCCAGCATGCGCTCGCTTTCAGCCGGCTGGAGCTCAAGGCGGGCCAAGTTGGCGATGCGGGCGATCTCTGTGGATGTGAGTGACATGGTGAAAGTGGCTTGGCCAGGTAAATCGCAGGTAATTCAAAGGTAAAGCCAGAGGCGGCGCGGGCGCCACCCAGGGCCAATTCACAGGGGATGGGGTATTATCCTGCCTTTGGCTGGCACCGCATTTGTGCATATTGCACAGCGCCCCCATCACCATTTTTCACCCATCACACCAAGGCGACGCCGAGCGCAATCGCTCCGCGGCCCCCTAGAGGATCTGCAATGTTTGGCGCTTTCACCCGTTATTTCTCCACCGACCTGGCCATCGACCTGGGCACGGCCAACACCCTGATTTTTGTGCGCGACAAGGGCATTGTGCTCGACGAGCCCTCCGTGGTTGCCATCCGCCACGAAGGCGGCCCGCAAGGCAAAAAGTCCATCCAGGCCGTGGGCAAAGAGGCCAAGGCCATGTTGGGCAAGGTGCCTGGCAACATCGAAGCCATTCGCCCCATGAAAGACGGCGTGATCGCCGACTTCACCGTCACCGAGCAGATGCTCAAGCAGTTCATCAAGATGGTGCACCCGCGCAGCGTCTTTCGTCCCAGCCCGCGCATCATCATTTGCGTGCCTTGCGGCTCCACCCAGGTCGAGCGCCGCGCCATCCGTGAATCGGCCCTGGGCGCAGGTGCCAGCGACGTGTTTTTGATCGAAGAGCCCATGGCTGCAGCCATTGGCGCCGGTTTGCCGGTGTCAGAAGCCTGCGGCTCCATGGTGGTTGACATTGGCGGCGGCACCACAGAAGTGGGCGTGATCTCGCTCGGCGGCATGGTCTACAAAGGCAGCGTGCGCGTGGGCGGCGACAAGTTTGACGAAGCCATCATCAACTACATCCGCCGCAACTACGGCATGCTCATTGGCGAGCCCACGGCCGAGGCCATCAAGAAAAAAATCGGATCGGCCTTTCCTGGCTCTGAGGTGAAAGAGATGGAAGTGCGCGGGCGCAATCTGTCCGAAGGCGTGCCCCGCAGCTTCACGATTTCGAGCAACGAGATCCTTGAAGCGCTGACCGACCCGCTCAACAACATCGTATCCGCCGTCAAAAACGCGCTGGAACAAACCCCGCCCGAGCTCGGTGCCGACATTGCCGACCGCGGCATGATGCTCACTGGCGGTGGCGCCCTCTTGCGTGACCTGGACCGCCTGCTGGCCGAAGAAACCGGCTTACCGGTGCTGGTGGCCGAAGACCCGCTGACTTGCGTGGTGCGCGGCTGCGGCATTGCGCTGGAGCAGATGGAGCGCCTGGGTTCGATCTTCACCAACGAATAAGCGCCCCACACAGCGATGGCGCGCGCTACGCTGGGCCGGGAACCACCGGCTTTTTTCCGGCAAGGTCCTTCGGCTTTTTCCCGTTTGCTGGTGTTCAGCGCGCTGGCGCTGCTGGTGATGGTGGCCGATGCGCGCTTTCATGTGATGCAGCCCCTGCGCACCGCGCTGTCGGTATTGCTGTACCCGGTGCAGTGGCTGGCCATGCGGCCCTTGCTGCTCCTAGAAGGCGCCAAGTCCACACTGGGAGCGGTGGCGGGCCAAGAAGCAGACA
>CANGHQ010000261.1 GCA_947453585.1 Burkholderiales bacterium
GGCCTTGGTGGCCGGGGTGAAGATGGGCTGGGGCAGCTTGCTGGCGTTCTTCAGGCCGGCAGGCAGCGGCACGCCGCAGACCTGACCGTTGTCTTGGTATTCCTTCCAGCCGCTGCCGGCCAGGTAGCCGCGCACCACCGCTTCTACCGGCAGGGGCGTGAGGCGCTTGACCAGCATGGAGCGGCCGGTGACTTGCGCCACTTCTTCGGGTGTGACCACGCTCTCGGGTGCGTCGCCCGTCAGGTGGATCGGGCAGATGTTCAGGCCGTGGGGGCCGAGTTTTTCAAACCAAAACAGCGCCATTTGCGTCAGCAGCGCGCCCTTGCCCGGAATGGGTTCGCCCATGATCACGTCAAACGCGCTCAGGCGGTCGCTGGCCACCATCAGGATGCGGTCGGTACCCACGGCATAGTTGTCACGAACCTTGCCGCGCGCCAGCAAGGTGAGGGATTTAAGGGCAGAAGTGTGCAGGGCAGAAGTCATGGGGTCCGATAAATGAAAAGCCCGCCGCGAAACACAATTTCGCTGCGGGCCCCAATTATCGCAATTTCACATTGCCCGGGCGCCATGGCGCCCTGCGCTGCGCTTTACTGGACGACTTGCGCCAGTTCGCCCCGGCTGTACTTGGCGGCCACCACACTCAGGCTATCGCCCTTGATCTTGGCGCCCTGGCCTTCGCAGCCAAATTCCATGTAACGCTGCTTGCAGATTTGCTTGGCCGCTTCGCGTGCGGGCTTGAGCCATTCGCGGGCGTCAAATTTGTCGGGGTTTTCCCACAAAAACTTGCGGCAGGCCGCCGTCATGGCCAGGCGGATGTCGGTGTCGATGTTGATCTTGCGCACGCCAAACTTGATGGCCTTTTGAATCTCTTCCACCGGCACGCCGTAGGTCTCTTTCATCTTGCCGCCGTACTGGTTGATGATGGCCAGCAGGTCTTGCGGCACGCTGCTTGATCCGTGCATCACCAGGTGGGTGTTGGGCAGGCGGCGGTTGATTTCCTTGATGCGCTCAATGGCCAGAATGTCGCCTGTGGGCTTGCGCGTGAACTTGTAGGCGCCGTGGCTGGTGCCAATGGCAATGGCCAGCGCGTCGAGCTGGGTGCGCTGCACAAAGTCAGCCGCCTGCTCGGGGTCGGTCAGCAACTGGTCCATGGTCATCACCGCGTCGGTGCCGTGGCCGTCTTCTTTGTCGCCCTGCATGGTTTCCAGCGATCCCAGGCAGCCGAGTTCGCCTTCCACCGTCACGCCTCGGGCGTGCGCCATGGCCACCACTTTTTGCGTCACCTCGACGTTGTAGTCGTAGCTGGCAATTGACTTGCCATCGGCCTCCAGACTGCCGTCCATCATCACCGAGCTAAAGCCCAGGTCAATCGCGCCCTGGCAAACCGCAGGGCTTTGGCCATGGTCTTGGTGCATGACCAGCGGAATATGGGGATAGGTTTCTACGGCGGCGGCAATCAGGTGCTTGATAAAGGCTTCGCCTGCGTATTTGCGTGCGCCTGCGCTGGCTTGCAAGATGACGGGGGCGCCCACTTCGTTGGCGGCCTCCATGACGGCCTGGATTTGTTCCAGGTTGTTGACGTTGAAAGCGGGGATGCCGTAGCCTTCAAGGGCGGCGTGGTCCAACAATTCGCGCAAGGAAACGAGTGCCATGGGGGTTCTCCGGAGTTTGGTAACTGCTTGGTAACTTTTGTACCTTGGGCGGATTTTAGCGTCAGCCCCTTGGCCAAATATTGGAGTATTCCCGCAGTGTTTGGCCTGCGCCGCAGCCTCTGCGGGCGCAACACGGGCCCCGCCGCTTCAGGAAACCCGGCAGATTTTGAGCATATTGGTGCCGCCAGGCGCGCCCATGGGCTCGCCGCAGGTAATCGCGTACACGTCAGCAGTGGCCACGATGCCCAGGTTTTTGAGTTGCTTCTCGGCGTCGCGCAGCGCGTCGTCACGGTCGGCCACCGCGCCCATCAGCAGCGGGCGCACGTTGCGGTAGAGCGTCATCTTGCGCTGGCTCACCACCTTCGGCGTCAGGGCGTAAATCGGCACCTGAATCAGGTGGCGGCTCATCCACAGCGCGGTCGAACCGCTGTCGCTCATGGCCACAATCGCCTTGGCACCCATGTGGTGGGCGGTAAACAGCGCGCCCATGGCAATGGCCTGGTCAATGCGGGCAAAGGTCTTGCCGATGAAGTCGGCGTCGAGTTTGGTGCCTTCGCCGCTCTCGGCGGCCAGGCAGATTTGCGCCATTTCTTTCACCGTTTCCAGCGGGTATTTGCCCGCAGCGGTTTCGGCCGACAGCATCACGGCGTCGGTGCCGTCGAGCACCGCGTTGGCCACGTCGCTCACTTCGGCGCGGGTGGGCACCGGGTTGGTGATCATGGACTCCATCATCTGCGTGGCCGTAATCACCACCTTGTCGTGCTCACGGGCGAGCTTGATCATGCGTTTTTGCAGCGCGGGTACGGCGGCGTTACCCACTTCAACCGCCAAATCTCCGCGCGCAACCATGATGCCGTCGCTGGCCAGCAAAATCTCCAGCAGCTTGGGGATCGCCTCGGCGCGCTCGATCTTGGCGATCAGGCCGGGCTTGTGGTTGTACTGGGCCGCAGCCACGTTGCAGAGCTGGCGCGCCATTTCCATGTCGGTGGCGTTTTTCGGAAAGCTCACAGCCACGTAATCGGCCTGGAAGCTCATCGCAGTGCGGATGTCGTCCATGTCCTTGGCGGTGAGCGCCGGCGCCGTCAGGCCGCCGCCTTGCTTGTTGATGCCCTTGTTGTTGGACAGCTCACCCCCGAGCTTGACCGTGGTGTGCACCTGCTGGCCCACCACCGCGTCCACGGTAATGACGATCAGGCCGTCGTTGAGCAAGAGCACGTCGCCGGCCTTGACTTCTTCGGGCAGGGCCTTGTAGTCCAGGCCCACGGCGTCAATGTCGCCCAGCTCAACACGCCCGGCGTCGAGCACAAACTTTTGCCCGTGCTCCAAAAACACTTTGCCTTCGGCAAACTTGCCGACGCGGATCTTGGGGCCTTGCAGGTCGGCCATGATGGCCACTTCACGCCCGGCGCGCTGGGCGGCTTCGCGCACCATGCGGGCGCGGTCGATGTGGTCTTGCGCTTTGCCGTGGCTGAAGTTCAGGCGCACCACGTCCACGCCAGCGCGGATCAGGGCTTCGAGCATCTCCGGGTCACTGGAGGCGGGGCCGAGGGTGGCGACGATTTTGGTGGCGCGACGGGTCATGGAATGTCTCCTGGTGGTCTTCTTGTGGGGGAAGCGGGCATTTTCACACGCCACAAGGGCCGGAAGTTACCTTGCAGCGTCAAGCGCAAGCGTGCGCTCAATCACCCCGCCGCCCAGGCAGACATCACCGTCGTACAACACGGCGGACTGGCCTGGCGTGACCGCCCACTGCGGCTGCGCAAAGTGCAGGGCAAATGCGGCTTCCTTCGGGTTGCCTTCGCCCTCGGGCAGCGCCGCCAGCGTGCACGGGCTGTCGCTCTGGCGGTAGCGGGTTTTGGCTGCCAGCGTGGCGCTGGGCGCCGGTGCTGCGCCCGCCACCCAGCTTGCGTCCAGCGCGGTTAATGCGTGCGACAGCAGCCACGGGTGGTCGTGGCCTTGCACTACCCACAGAGTGTTGGTTTGCAGGTCTTTGCGCGCCACAAACCAGGGCGCGTGTTCGCCGCCGCCCTTTTGCGCGCCGCGCGCCTTGAGGCCGCCAATGCCCAAGCCCTGGCGCTGGCCCAGGGTGTAAAACGACAAGCCCACGTGCTCGCCAATGGTCTGGCCCTTGGGGTTTTTGATCGGACCCGGCGCCATGGCGATGTAGCGGTTCAAAAACTCACGGAACGGCCGCTCGCCGATAAAGCAGATGCCGGTGGAGTCTTTCTTTTTGGCGTTGGGCAGGCCGATCTCGTCGGCAATGCGCCGCACCTCGGTCTTGTGCAGTTCACCCACCGGAAACAGCGTTTTA
>CANGHQ010000262.1 GCA_947453585.1 Burkholderiales bacterium
ATTTTTAACTAAAAACGATACAGTTCACTACACACTTTGCTACACACCTGATAAAAGTCGCTGTAACGTGTTGTTTTATAACGATATTTTTTTATTGAAACTTCTCATAATCCTTTGGTCGAGTGTTCAAGTCACTCACGCCCTACCATTTATCGGCCCTGGTGGTCTGCGCGAAGCCTGTTGTTCTCTGGAGCGACGGGCTTTTTTGTTTCTGCTTACCCGCTGTCAAAAACCATGGCCCCACCCCTTCCACCGTCCAACCTGGCAGTTCCTGCGCAATTGCAGGCGCCCGTGCAGGTGCCAGTGCTGACTGATGTGCTGCTCCCGCGTGGCGCCATCGTCGCCCTGTCGGTAGCGGCATTTGGCAGCGGCATGTCGCTGCGGGTGATGGACGCCATGCTGCCCCGGCTCGCAGCAGAGTTTTCCTTGACCCTGGGCGCCGCCGCCTCGGTGATTACGGTGTTTGCCGTGGCCTATGGGCTGGCGCAGCTGCTGTTTGGGCCTTTGGGCGACCGCTTTGGCAAGTACCGGGTGGTGGCGCTGGGCTGCCTGGCCTGCGCGCTGACTACGGTGGCTTGCGCATTTGCGCCCAGCTTTGGGCTCTTGTTGCTGGCGC
Organism: Burkholderiales bacterium; assembly: GCA_947453585.1. Classification (GTDB taxonomy): domain Bacteria; phylum Pseudomonadota; class Gammaproteobacteria; order Burkholderiales; family Burkholderiaceae_C; genus Allorhodoferax. The sequence goes on from CANGHQ010000262.1 coordinate 617, forward strand.
GCACGCTGGCCGGGGCCACAGCCGCGTCCATCATTCCGCTGTCCATGGCCTGGATTGGCGATGTGGTTGCCTACGAGCGGCGCCAGCCCGTGCTCGCGCGCTTTTTGATCGGTCAGATTTTGGGACTCTCGGGCGGTGTGGCGCTGGGCGGTTACGCGGCGGACCATCTGCAATGGCGCACGCCCTTTGTGCTGATCGCGCTGGTGTTTTTGCTGATTGCTGCCTGGCTGCTGGTGCTCAACCGGCGCCTGCCGCCCCAGGCGCGGCAGCGCCGCCAGGGCGAAGGCTCGGCCGTGGTGCGCATGGTGTCCGAGTTTGGCCAGGTGCTGGCGTTGCCCTGGGCGCGGGTGATTTTGGCGACGGTGTTTGCCGAAGGGGCGTTTTTATATGGCTCCTTTGCTTTTATGGTTTCGCATTTGCACCAGCTGCACACCATGTCGCTCTCGGCGGCCGGCCAGGTGGTGATGCTGTATGGCCTGGGGGGCTTGCTGTTTGCGTTTGCCGCGCCCGGTCTGGTGCGCCGTTTGGGTGAGGTGGGGCTGTGCAAATGGGGCGGCATCCTGGTGGCGCTGGCATTTTTGATGGTGGCCTTGGCCGACGCTTGGTGGTGGTCGGTGCCCGCTTGTTTTATGGCCGGTCTGGGTTTTTACATGCTGCACAACACCTTGCAAATCAACGCCACCCAGATGGCGCCCGAGCGCCGGGGCGCCGCGGTGGCGGCCTTTGCGTCCTGCTTTTTTATCGGCCAGTCGGTGGGTATTGCGGCCAACGGCCAGCTCATTGCGCTGGTGGGCACCACCGGCATCATCGTGCTGGGCGCGCTGGGGGTGTGGCTGGTGTCCTGGAACTTTGTGCGGCTGCTGCGCGCCAAGCGGCGCCACGATCTGGCGCAATGACCCAAGTCGCGGGGCTGGTTCATGCTTCGCTTAGAGCGTGCGCAGCGCTTCGCTAATTTGGATATGCAGGTAAGGCAGATCGGCTTCAACCGTCCGCCATACAACGCCTACATCGACCTGGTGGTAGCCATGAGCCAGCAAATTGCGCATGTCATAGGCAAATGCCAAGGGCAAGTCCGGGTGCGCTGCCACAAATTCGGGGGCCGAACGCGCTATGTTCTTGCTGGCCTCGCCAATGATCTCGAAGTTTCTGATCACCGCGTCCTGAACCAGCGTGTTGGTCAGAAATGCCGCCTCGTCCAAGTCGCTACAGTAGCTCTGGATGCGCGCAATTGCCTGCAAGATATGCCCCAGGTAGTCGCCAAGGCGCAACAGGTCTTTGCTCATACCGGCAAGGCGTTCGCAATGACCGCCTGCCGAAAGCTGTCGGGCAGGGCGCCCGGTGTCAACACATCCACGGGCACGCCCAAGAGCGTGCGCAGCTTGTAACGGATCGCGCCCAGGTCAAACAAGGTGGTGTCTGGCGTGGTGTCCACCAGGATGTCCAGGTCGCTGCCCTCGGCGTCCACGCCCAGCGCAACCGAGCCAAATACCCGCGCATTGCGGGCGTGGTGCAACAACACAATGGCGCGAATGGCGGCACGGTGTGGTTCGAGCGCGTGGGACGGTTTCATGGCTTGGACTGGTTTTTGGAGATTCTATGCGTCTGTTCCCACCCCACCACGCACAGTTACGATAGACCCCCGCCCGTCCTTACCCCCCCAAAAAATCCATGAACCACAACCCCGCCCGGGGCATCCTCTACCTTTGCCTGGGTGTGTTGGTGTTTTCGCTGCAAGACGCGATCGTCAAACAGGTCAGCGGCGGCTATGCGCTCACCCAAGTGGTGTTCATCCGCTCCTGTGTCTCGGTGCCGATTTTGTTGTGGCTGGTACAGCGCGAAGAGGGGTGGCGCGCCATTTTTGCTTCGCGTTTGGGCGCGCTTTCGGTGCGCGGGGTCATCATGCTCGGTGCCTATACGGCTTACTACATGGCGTTTCCGGCGCTGCCGCTGGCTGATGCGGTGGCGCTGTATTTCACCGTGCCGCTGTTTGTTACTGCGCTGGCCGGGCCAATTTTGGGGGAACGCTCGGGCTGGCCTGTCTGGGCCGCCGTGCTGCTGGGTTTTGTGGGCGTGATGGTGATGTTGCAGCCCGGCACCGGTCTGTTTGAGCCCGCCGCGCTTTTGTCGCTGCTGTCGGCGGCGCTGTATGGATCGGCCATGCTGATGGCGCGGCGCTTTGGTACCAGCCTGTCTGCGGCGGTGATGGCGTTTTTTCAGAATGCGTTTTTCTTGCTGGGCTCAGGTCTGGCGGCTTTGCTGTTCATGTGGCTGGACGTGGCGCAGTCCACGCACCCCAGCGTGTCGTTCTTGGTGCGGCCCTGGGTGGCCGTGGCATTCAACGATGGCGTGCTGATGGCCGTGTGCGGCGTGGTGTCGGCGGTGGGCACGGTGTTGCTGACCAATGCCTACCGGGTGGCGCGCGCCAGCACGGTGACGCCGTTTGAGTACACCGGTATTTTGTGGGCGCCGCTATGGGGATTTTTGTTCTTTAGCGAAGTGCCGCGCGCCACCACCGTGGCCGGGGCGGCGGTGATTGTGGTGGCCGGCTTGCTGGCGCTGCGGGCTTCCAAGGCATAAAAAAAGCCCGGCGCCGATTGGGGCCAGGCTTTTTGTTTGGCCGCGCTAGCACGCGCAGGCCGGGGGAAAACGGGCTTTAAACCACGCTTTGCAGCTTCATGGCCACGCTCATGTCGCCTGCTACTTTGAGCTTGCCGCTCATAAAGCCGCTCACGGCGTTGAGTTCGCCGTTCATCATGGCTTGCAGGTTTTCCAGGCTGACGGTCACGGTGCAGTCGGTCTCGCGGTCGGTGTTGGACACGCTGTTGGGGGTGGACGCGCCGTCAAGCACGATCACGCCATCGCTGCCGCAGTCAAATTTAAGCGTGGCGTCCAGGCCGCTGTCAGCGCCCATTTTGTTGCGGATGGATTGGGTAATGGTTTCGAGGCTCATAGGGGTTTCCTTGGGTTGACCGATGGCGGGGCTTTTATTGTAATTAGGGCTTGCTTGCCCCCGTACAGTGCTGTCTCCTTGGTGTCGTTCACACCCGGGTGCCAGCCCCCAGAATGCGGCCACGGCCCGCCAACTTTTGGCTTGTTTTCGCTATTTCAACCGCCCGGGTTTGTTCCCCTTGTGCTGCAAAGGTCTGTGTTCATGCCCCCCGTTCCCCCCCAGTTTGCGCACCGGCCCAACGCCTTGCGTTCCCAGGTCAATCCGCGCAGCCCCGCGTTTGCCGCCAACGCCCAGCGCATGCAGGCGCTGCTCGATGAAGTCAACCGCCTGCAGGCGCAGGTGATTGCCGAGTCCGAGTCCAAGCGCGCCAAGTTTGAGCAGCGCAA
>CANGHQ010000263.1 GCA_947453585.1 Burkholderiales bacterium
GAAAGGACTCCTCAAAATAACTCAAAACGCGATGGAGTCCAAAACCGCAATCAACAAACCAATAAAGACTTAGAGCAGACGCGAAACTGACCAAACACCGCAAACCTGCTATGCCGTTGAATCGGCAAAGCGGGATCATTATGCGCTTATTCACACGGCGTGTAGTAATTTTTTGCAAATTGGGTGGCGAAAGCCGGGTAATTACTGATAAAAGTCACTTTTTTCGTGTGTTTTTACGGTTTCGTGGCCTTACCAGTTCGATTCGCGTTCGGGCGAGGCGCTGATTTTGTGGGTGGACAAGTCCGCGCCGTCAAACTCTTCTTCCTGGCTCATGCGCAAACCCACGGTCATTTTGAGCACGCCGTAAACCACAAAGCCACCGGCCAGCGCCCAGGCCACGCCCAGGGCTGTGCCTATCAATTGCGCCTGCAGCGACACGCCGCCCAAGCCGCCCAGCGCCTGGCTGCCAAAAATACCTGCCGCTACACCGCCCCAGGTGCCGCACAGGCCGTGCAAGGGCCAGACGCCCAGCACGTCGTCAATCTTCCATTTGTTTTGCGTAAGCGTGAACATGAACACAAAGATGGCGCCGGCAATGCCGCCCACCACCAAAGCGCCCAGCGGATGCATCAGGTCCGAGCCGGCGCACACGGCCACCAGGCCAGCGAGCGGGCCGTTGTGCAAAAAGCCAGGGTCGTTTTTGCCCACCACCAGCGCGGCCAGCGTGCCGCCGACCATGGCCATCAGGGAATTGACCGCCACCAGGCCCGAGATTTTGTCCAGAGTTTGGGCGCTCATCACGTTAAAGCCGAACCAGCCCACCGTCAAAATCCAGGCGCCCAGCGCCAGAAACGGAATGCTCGACGGCGGGTGGGCGGAAATGGCGCCGTCTTTGCGGTAGCGGTTGCTGCGCGCGCCCAGCAAGAGCACCGCGCCCAGCGCAATCCAACCGCCCACGGCGTGCACCACCACGCTGCCGGCAAAGTCGTGGAACTCGGCGCCGGTGGCGCCCAAGATCCAGGCTTGTACGCCATAGTGCTGGTTCCAGGCGATGCCTTCGAATACGGGATAGACCACGCCCACGATCACGGCGGTGGCCATGAGCTGCGGCCAGAACTTGGCCCGCTCGGCGATGCCGCCCGAAATGATGGCCGGAATGGCGGCGGCAAAAGTGAGCAGGAAAAAGAACTTCACCAGTTCGAAGCCACTTTTGGCGGCAAGCTGCTCGGCGCCCACAAAAAAGTGCGTGCCGTAGGCCACTGTGTAGCCGACCAAAAAGTAGGCAATGGTGGAGACCGAAAAGTCGGCCAGGATTTTGACCAAGGCGTTGACCTGGTTTTTGCGCCGCACCGTGCCAAGCTCCAAAAATGCAAATCCGGCGTGCATGGCGAGCACCATGACTGCGCCCAAGAGAATGAACAAAGCGTCTGCGCCCTGTTTTAGTGCTTCCATAGTCAACCTTTGAGAGTAAATGCTTGTAAATGGTGCAAATTCCTTTGTTGGGAATTTTTTGCACCGAAATAAAGCAAAAATCAAGCCACTGCTCAGGTGATTGCTGTTTCTTGGTGCACTAAGGGTTTTCCCGATTGGTTACCATCAAGGGATGGAAGCATTTTTAGTATCAACCGGCATCGTCGCCCTGGCCGAAATGGGCGACAAGACACAACTTTTGGCGCTGATTTTGGCGGTGCGTTTTCGCAAGCCCTGGCCCATCGTGCTGGGGATTTTGGTGGCCACCTTGGTCAACCACGGTTTGGCCGGGGCGGTGGGTGCCTGGGTCACGAGCTTTGTGGGGCCGCAGATTTTGCGCTGGGTGCTGGCCGCGTCCTTTATCGGCATGGCGGTGTGGATGCTGATTCCGGACAAGATTGACGAAGAAGACACCGACGCAGCGCCGCGCTGGGGCGTGTTTGGCACCACGGTGGTGGCGTTTTTTCTGGCCGAGATGGGCGACAAGACGCAAATTGCCACGGTGATGCTGGCCGCCCGTTATGACGCGTATTTCAACGTGGTGGCAGGTACCACGCTGGGCATGATGCTGGCGAATGCGCCGGTGGTCTGGCTGGGCGAACGCATGACGCGCCTGGTCCCCATGCGTTTGGTGCATATCGTCTCGGCTTTGGTATTTGCAGCGCTGGGCGTGGTGGCGTTGGTGGCGGGCTAAGGACCGCGCAGGGCAGGCCGCAAGCTGCGGCGTCCAGCGAAAAACGGCGCGTTGCTATACTTTCCACCACAGCGCCAATTTGCTCCAGCTTGCGGGCGCTTAATAAATACAGCTAAACCCGGACCCCCGCGATCACTCTTTTGACCCGGCCCCGCGTTTGGCGTTGCCGGGTTTTTTTTATGCTAATCGCCACTCCCCAATCGATGCATTTCGCCGAGCCGCTGGCGCTGACCAGCGGAGCGTCCATCCGCGCCTATGACCTGAGCTACGAGACCTACGGCCGCCTCAACGCCGAGCGCTCCAACGCGGTGCTGGTGTGCCACGCCCTGAACGCCTCGCACCATGTGGCCGGCGTCTACGAGGGGCAAGCCAAGTCCGAGGGCTGGTGGCACAGCATGATCGGGCCGGGCAAGCCGCTCGACACCGACCGCTTTTTTGTCATCGGCATCAACAACCTGGGTTCCTGCTTTGGCTCGACCGGCCCAATGCACGCCAACCCGGACCGCGCCGACGGCCAAGTCTATGGCGCGGATTTCCCGGTGGTGACGGTGGAAGACTGGGTCAACGCGCAGGCGCTGCTGCTCGACCGCCTGGGCATCCAGACGCTGGCGGCCGTGATGGGCGGCAGCCTGGGCGGCATGCAGGCGCTGGGCTGGACGCTGCAATACCCGGATCGGCTGCGCCACGCGGTTGTCATTGCCAGCGCGCCCAACCTGACGGCCGAGAACATCGCCTTCAACGAAGTGGCCCGCCGCGCCATCGTGACCGATCCGGATTTCCATGGCGGCAACTTCTACCAGCACAGCGTGGTGCCCAAACGCGGCCTGCGCATCGCCCGCATGATCGGCCACATCACCTACCTGAGCGACGATGTGATGAACGAGAAGTTTGGGCGGCAACTGCGCAACGCCGTGGCTAACGGTGGAGCAACGGAATTTGCCGCCGGGCCGCCCCAAGGCAAATTAGCCCCCTCGGGGGGCAGCGCAGCACACGAAGTGGCAAGCGTGGGGGCTTATCTCTACAGCACGCAAGAAGTCGAGTTTCAGATCGAAAGTTATTTGCGCTACCAGGGTGATAAGTTTGCCGACTACTTTGACGCCAACACCTATTTGCTGATCACCCGGGCCCTGGACTATTTCGACCCGGCGCGCGAACACTGTGGCAACCTGAGCAAGGCGCTGGCTGCGGCAAAAGCCAAGTTCTTGCTGGTGAGTTTTGCCACCGACTGGCGCTTTGCCCCGGCGCGCAGCCGCGAGATTGTCAAGGCGCTGCTGGACAACCAGCGCGAGGTGAGCTACGCCGAAATCGACGCGCCACACGGGCACGACGGCTTTTTGCTCGACGACGCGCGCTACCACGGCGTGGTGCGGGCCTATTTCAACAACATGGCGCAAGAGGTGGGCGTATGAGCGACCAAAGCATTCAGCACGCGCTGGCCCAGCTCGTGCCCCAGGGCGCGCGCGTGCTCGACCTGGGCTGCGGCGACGGCGCCATGCTGGCGTACCTGCAGGCCACGCGCGGCTGCAGCGGCTACGGCGTCGAGATTGACGACGCCAACGTCCTGGCCTGCGTCAAGCGCGGCGTTAACGTCATTCAGCTCAACCTCGACGAAGGCCTGGCCATGTTTGACGATGCGTCCTTTGACGTGGTGCTGCAAATCGACACCTTGCAACACCTGCGCAACGCCGAGGTGATGCTGCGCGAAACCGCGCGCGTGGGGCGTATTGGCATCGTAGCGTTCCC
>CANGHQ010000264.1 GCA_947453585.1 Burkholderiales bacterium
CCGTTGTCTTTGATCTTGAGGTAGTTCAGGCTGCCGGCGTTGCAGGCGGCGATTTCGGGTTTGATGCGGCGGATGCAGTCCAGCGGGCCGCTGATGTCTTTGCCCACCACGCCGGTGGTCAGGTTGATGATGACGCCGGGGCAGGCTTCGCGTATGGCGCCCACCACTTCTTCCATTACGTCTGGGTCCCACGACGGCAAGTGGCCCATGCCAACGCCTTGCTGGCGCACATGCACGTGCATGACGCTGGCGCCCGCGTTAAAGGCGTCGCGCGCCTCGGCGGCCATTTGCGCAGGCGTGACCGGCACGGGGTGCTGGGCGGGGTCGGTCAGCACGCCGGTGAGCGCGCAGGTAAGTATGGCTTTGTCCATGGGCTTGGGGCTTTCTATAAATGGGATTGATTTATTGCGCCGGGGTGGCGTCTGCCACCGCTATTTCGGCTAACAGCGCGCCTGATTCGACTTGGTCACCCGGTTGCACATGCAGCGCGCTGACCGTGCCTGGGGCCTGGGCGCAGAGCCACATTTCCATCTTCATGGCCTCAACGCACAGCAGTTGCTGGCCCAAGACCACCGCGTCGCCTGCGGCCACCAGCACGCGGCTGACCTTGCCGGCCACCGGAGCGCGGGCGCGTCCGGGGTCTTGCGCGCTGTGCGAGGCCGGAAAGGCGGATGGCTCATGGATCACAAAGCAGTCGCCGCCCAGCGCCAAATGCACTTGCGTGCCCACTTGCGCACTCGCAATCAGCGCCGCGGCGCTTTGCACCACGCCGTCGATCGCAAAGCGCAGTTGCCCGCCCTCAAAACTCAGTACGCTGGCTTGGACCTGCGTGGGCGCGGCGACCTCCTCCGCTGCATGGGCCAGTAGCGTCATGGCCACGCCGCCATGGCGGTCCGGGTGCAGGCGCAGGCGGCGAAGCTGCTCGCCGCTTTGCAGGCCCATATCAAACGCGGCCACGCTGTCGCTGCGCCAGCTGTGGCCCTGCGCAGCCAACAGCGCCAGCGCCGCCGCCAGCCAAGCGGTGTCACTGGGCTGGGGCGCCTGCAAGAGGGCTGCGCCCTGCTCCGCCCATTCGTCGATGCGCGTGGTGGTCATCTGCGCGTTGGCAAAGTCGGGGTGGGCCAGCAGGTCGGCCAAAAAGCGGTTGTTGTTGCGCAGGCCCAAGAGTGGCGTGTGCGCAAGTGCGGCGCGCAGGCGGCGGATGGCGTCGCCCCGGTCGCGGCCATAGGCGATGACTTTGGCCACCATCGGGTCGTAATAGGGCGACACCGTGTCGCCCTCTTGCAGGCCGTGGTCGATGCGTATGCCGCTGCCCGGCAAAACCTCGGGCTTCCACCACAGCACCTGCCCGGTTTGCGGCGCAAAACCGGCGTAAGGGTCTTCGGCGTACAGGCGCGCCTCAATGGCGTGGCCGGTAAAGCGGATATCGGCCTGCGCCAGCGGCAGCGGCTCACCGGCGGCCACGCGCAGTTGCCACTCCACCAAGTCCAGGCCGGTAATGAGTTCGGTCACCGGGTGTTCCACCTGCAGGCGGGTGTTCATTTCCAAAAAGTAGTGCTGCCCCTGGGCATCCACGATAAATTCCACCGTGCCTGCGCCCTGGTAGCCCACGGCCAGCGCGGCGGCTACCGCGTCCGCGCCCATGGCGGCGCGCTGCGCGGGGCCCACCATGGGGGACGGCGCCTCTTCAATCACCTTTTGGCGGCGGCGCTGGGCGGTGCAATCGCGCTCGCCCAGGTGCACCGCGTGGCCGTGCTGGTCGGCAAACACCTGAATTTCAATATGGCGGCCGTGGTCAATCAGGCGCTCGAGCATCAAGCTGCCATTGCCAAAGGCGCTCAGGGCCTCGCGCCGTGCGCCTTCGATGGCGCCGGGCAAATCTTGCAGAGCATCGGCGCGGCGCATACCGCGCCCGCCACCACCCGCCGTGGCCTTAACCAGCAGAGGAAAACCCAGTTCCAGCCCTTGGGCGATTAGCACTGCGTCGTCGTCCTCGGGCGCGCCCAAGTAGCCTGGGGCGCAGGGCACGCCGGCGTCTTGCATGCGGCGCTTGGCCAGCGCCTTGTCGCCCATGGCGCGCATGGCCGCAGGCGGCGGGCCGATAAACACCAGGCCCGTATCCAGGCAGGCCTGGGCAAAGTCGGGGTTCTCGCTCAAAAAGCCGTAGCCCGGGTGCACCGCGTTGGCGCCACTGCGCCGGGCCGCGTCAAGAACAGCGTCTATGCGCAAATACGAGTCTGCGGCGCTGGAGCCGCCAATGTGCACCGCGCTGTCGGCCTGGCGCACATGCAGCGCCTGCCGGTCGGCGTCGCTGAACACGGCCACGGTGGCGTAGCCCAGGCTGCGTGCGGTGCGGATCACGCGGCAGGCGATTTCGCCCCGGTTGGCGATGAGGATTTTGGAAAAAGTCATAGTGGTGATCGGGTGCGCCGGCCTACATGCGCGCCACACCAAAGGTGTTGGGGCGCAGGCTGCGCCCGTCGGCTTCAAGGGCCAGCGCCAAGCACAGGCCCAGCACGCGGCGGGTGTCGCGCGGGTCAATGATGCCGTCGTCCCAAAGCCGCGCGGTGCCAAACAGGGCTGTCGATTCTTTGTCTAAGCGCAGGCGCAATCCGTCGGACATGGCTTGCAGCGCCTCTTCGTTGGGCACTTCGCCGCTGCGCTCCATCTTGCTGCGGTTGACGATGTCCATCACCCGGGCCGCCTGCGCCCCGCCCATCACGGCGGTGCGCGCCGTGGGCCAGGCAAAAATAAAGCGTGGATCAAAACCGCGCCCGCACATGCCGTAGTTGCCCGCACCAAACGAGCCGCCCAGCACAAAAGTGAACTTGGCCACCCGCGCATTGGCCACCGCCTGAATCATTTTGGAGCCGTGTTTGATGGCCCCGGCGCGTTCGGCCACCGAGCCCACCATGTAGCCGGTGGTGTTTTGCAAAAAGACCAGCGGCGTGCCGCTTTGGTCGCACAACTGGATGAACTGCGCCGCCTTGGTCGAGCCCGCAGGCTGAATCGGGCCGTTGTTGCCCAAGATGCCGACCAACTGGCCCTGCACGCGGGCGTGGCCGCACATCATCTCGGGCGCGTAACTGGCCTTGAACTCCAGAAAATCGGAGCCGTCCACCAGCCGGGCGATCACCTCGCGCACGTCATAGGGCTCGCGCTCATCTGCCGGCACAATGCCCATGAGCTCTTGTTCGTCAAACAGTGGCTCTTGCCAGGCCACGGGCGCGGCCACCGTGTCCCAACGCAGTTTGTCCAGCACCTCGCGCGCCATGGCGATGGCGTGGGCGTCGTCCTCGCACAGGTACTCGCCCAGGCCGGTGACCTGGGCGTGGGTTTCAGCGCCGCCCAACTCATCTTCGGTGCAGTCTTCGCCCACGGCGGCTTTGACCAGCGGCGGGCCGGCCAAAAAGATGTTCGAGCGCCCGCGCACCAAAATCACATAGTCCGACAAACCGGGCAAATACGCCCCGCCCGCCGTGGACGAGCCGTGCACCACCGAGATTTGCGGCAGCCCGGCGGCCGACATGCGCGCCTGGTTGGCGAAGCTGCGCCCGCCTTCGACAAAAATCTCGGCTTGGTACAGCAAATTGGCACCGCCGCTTTCCACCAGGTTGATCATGGGCAGCTTGTTCTCAAGGGCAATTTGCTGGGCCCGCAGCGCCTTGCGCAGGCCCATGGGCGCCACCGTGCCGCCTTTGACCGCGCTGTCGTTGACCGACACCAGGCAGCGTTTGCCCGCCACCACGCCGATGCCCACAATCGAGCCGCCGCCTAGCACCGACTTCTTGCCGTCGTCGTCATGCATCTTCAGGCCGGCCAGGCGGCTGAGTTCCAGAAAGGGAGTGCCCCGGTCCAACAGGCGCGCCAGGCGCTC
>CANGHQ010000265.1 GCA_947453585.1 Burkholderiales bacterium
CGAGGCGTCCCCGTTTGGCAGGTTTGATCCCGCGCAATTGTCTTTGGTGCGCAAGCAGATTGCGGGCGCCGCAGAAAGCTGGTCGGCGCTGGCCGGCGGTGACCTGAGTCACCTTGTCGCGGTTGCCGAGCAGTTTGTCCAGGTGACGGAGGGCGTCGCCAAACTTCACCCTGACAACCTGGCCCTGGTCGCTGCACTGGGCGCAGCGGCCCAGACGACGGCCCGTACGGGCGCAAGGCCCAGCCCCACCGTTGCGATGGAGGTGGCTACGGCTCTCCTACACCTCGAAGCGGTCTTTGAAGACCTGGACTTTGCCAGCTCCACGATGGAGCAGCGCAGCGCACGTTTGGCGGCGCGCCTGCAGCAGGCCTGCACCGGCGGCGCGCCCGAGCCCATTGAAGCCTGGATGGAAGAACTGTACCGCCGCGTGAGCCACCGCAAAACCATGGGAACGGTGGTGGTAGAGCTGCGCCTGTCGCTCGCTGAAATAGAAAAATCATTGGACAGCTATGTTCGCAATCCTGCGGATACGGGGCTGCTGCAACCCGTCCCCCCGGGTCTGGGGCAAATGCGGGGCGTGTTTTCCGTGCTCGGTTTGGACCAGGCGGCCTTGGCGGCACTGCGCATGCGCGCCAGTGTGGAGCGACTCCTTGCCTCGGCCGACGGATCATTGCAATCTTCTGGAGCGTCCGTCTCCCAACTCGTCAGCAGCCTGAGCGCCATGGGTTTTTTGATCGACATGCTGGCTTACCAGCCCGCCCTGGCCAAAGAGCTGTTTGTGTTCGACGAGTCACTGGGTGAATACAAGCCGCGCATGGGTCGTGAGAGTTCGCTTGCGCAAGGCGCGCAGGCGCTACAGGCGCCGACGCCAGAAGCTGCTTCGCAAGAAGCCCCTTGGGCATTGCTCCCCCAAGGTCCTGGCGGCGGCATGCAAGCCATGCCAGGGTCTCTTGCGCTCGACGATGTGGACGATGGTGGCGACGGCGAGATCCGCGCCATATTTTTGGCCGAAGCACGCGAAGTGCTCCACGACGGCGCGCAGGCGCTGGATGCACTGGCCTTGGCGCCCGGCAATGGTTCAGCCATGACAACGCTGCGCCGTGCCTTCCACACGCTCAAGGGCAGCGCGCGCATGGTTGATCTGCATGACTTGGGCGAGGCTGCCTGGGCGTTTGAGCAGCTCCTCAACGCCAGCCTGGCCGAGCAGCAGCCTGCAAGCGAGGCACGGGTGGCGCTGTGCAAAGACGCGTTGCAGGCGCTAGGCCAGTGGATCGATGCAATTGCGCAAGACCGGGCCCCCACCTTGGGCGCGCCTGATTTTCGACGTTGCGCAGACAGCCTTCGCCTGCTTAACCAGTATGCGCCGCTGTCGGACGTCTCGCATACCGGCGATCTGGGGACGCTGCAAGCCCCCGTCGATGATGAAAGGCAAACGCCGCCGGATGTCAGCATCTACCAATCGGCAGCCGATGTCGGCGGCGCAGCACAGGCCACGGAATTGCCTGAGGTCGTGGTGGGGCATCTGCGGCTCAGCGCCGACTTTTTTGAGGTGTTTGTTGAGGAGTCCCAAAGCTGGGCGCAGCGGCTGCAGTCGGAGCTCGCCCAGTGGGACGCCTCAGGCCTGCAAAAAGTGCCCCCTGGTGCAGCGGCCTTGGCGCATTCGCTGCAGGGAAGCGCCGCAGCGGTAGGCTTTACCGGCCTGTGGGAGCTGGCGCGGGCATTGGAACAGGCCCTGGACCACCTTGAATTAGTCCGCTTGTGCAGCGACACCTATAAATCGGTACTGTGCGATGCGTCCCACGAAACCACACGCCTGCTGGCCGGTTTTTCCATCGGCACCCTGGTCGAACCCAGCCCCGCCATATTGCAGTCTCTCGCGAACCTGGTTCATGCCCGAGGCGAGCCGGTGCAGGGCGAACTTGCTGCGCCGAATGCGCGGGCGATCGTCTGGAGCCCGGACTTCGACGCCGAAGACGCGCTGGACGCGGAACTGTTGCCGGTATTTCTGGAGGAGGGCGCCGAGTTGCTGACCTTGCTGGGCCGCAGCTTGCAGCATTGGTCACAGGAGCCAGACCAGCCGCAATTCCGCGCACAAGTGCTGCGCGTTTTGCACACCCTTAAGGGCAGTGCCCGCCTGGCCGGTGGGCTGCGGCTCGGGGAGCTTGCGCACCGCATGGAGTCCACGGTAGAGGCGCTAGATCTGGCGTATGCGCCAATGTCTGCCGCCCTGGATCCTTGCCTGCAGGAGTTCGAGCAGATCAAGACCCACTTTGATGCCTTGGCCGAATGGCCGTCGCTTAACGAGCCAGAGACTCATACGCCCGCCTTGTATTCAGCCGGGCCTTCAAGTGCACCAACACCAACACCAACACCCATGCCGAGTGCCAGCAGCGCAGCGGCCATGGCCGCCGCCGCTCCGATTCGCCGCGCCTCGCCCAAGCAGCTGGTGCGGGTGCGCGCCCAGACCCTGGACCGTCTGATCGACCAGGCAGGCGAGGTGATGATCAGCCGCGCACGCGCAGACGGCCACGTCACCCAAATGCGCGGCGCGCTGGGCGACCTGGGGCGCAGTCTTGAGCGTCTGCGCCAGCAATTGCGCGATATGGAATTGCAGGTTGAGCTGCAAATGCAGTCGGGCCTCACGCAGCCCCAAGACGCCGGGGCCGCCTTTGACCCGCTGGAGCTGGACCGCTTTACGCGGGTGCAAGAGGTCACGCGCATGATGGCCGAATCGGTCAACGACGTGGAAACCATGCAGCACAGACTGCAAAGCTCGGTGGACGGCGCGCTAGAGGATTTATTTACCCAGGGGCGGCGCGCCAAGCAGCTCACGTACGATTTGTTGCGCATGCGGCTGCTGGAATTTGAGTCCCTGTCGGACCGGCTCTACGCGGTGGTGCGCCAGGCCGCCAAGGGCGCGGGCAAGCAAGTCCGCCTGGACATCGTGGGCGGCACCATCGAAATCGACCGGGGCGTGCTTGAGCGCATGACGCCCGCGTTTGAGCACCTTTTGCGCAATGCGGTGGCGCACGGCATTGAGCCCGCAGATGTGCGCCTGGCAGCGGGCAAGCCCGCCGTCGGTTCTTTGTCTATTACCTTGCAGCAAGATGGCAGCGATGTTTCGGTGATCTTTGCAGACGACGGCGGGGGCTTGCAGCTAGAGAAGATCCGCGCGCGCGCGCAAGCCTCCGGTTTGCTGGCCCCTGACCAGACGCTTAGCCTCGACGAGGCGGCCCAGCTGCTGTTTGTTCCCGGCTTTTCCACGGCCGACGAGGTCACCGAATTGGCGGGCCGGGGCATTGGCCTTGATGTGGTCTTGTCCGAGGTGAGCACCATAGGCGGGCGCATCGAAACCTATTCGCGGCCCGGCTTGGGCACCGGCTTTACGGTGGTCTTTCCCCTGACCACCGCAGTCACCCAGGTGGTGATGTTGCGCATGGGCACGCTCACCATCGGCGTTCCCGCCAACCTGCTCGAAACCGTGCTGCGCGTGCCCCGCGCCACCCTGGACCAGGCCTATGCCAGCGCAAGCCTGGCAGATGGCGACCGGCCGGCAATTCCCTTCTTTTGGGGCGGCGCGCTGCTCAAAGCTTCGACCCGCAGCTACGGCCACAAGACCACCATGCGCCAGCATGCGGTGGCCGTCATCCGCAGCGCCGGCCAGCGCGTGGCGTTGCACGTTGACGAGGTCCTGGGCAGCCGCGAAGTGGTGGTGAAAAACCTCGGCCCCCAGTTGTCGCGCCTGCCTGGCCTGGCCGGCATGTCGGTGCTGGCGTCGGGCGCTGTGGTCTTGATTTACAACCCCGTGGCGCTGGCCAGCCTGTTCGGCGAGGCCGCGCGCCGGGTTCAGGCCACAGCAATGTCAAATGATATTTA
>CANGHQ010000266.1 GCA_947453585.1 Burkholderiales bacterium
CACCGCATAGGCGCCGTGCAACTGCGTCAGCGCGGCTTTGACTGCCTCAAACAAATCGCCTTGGTACAGGCTGTCCACCAGGTGGGCGATGACTTCGGTGTCGGTCTGGCTGGCAAATAAATAGCCTTTGGCTTGCAGCGCGGCACGCAAGGCGTCGTGGTTTTCGATGATGCCGTTGTGCACCAGCGCTACGCGGGCGGCGCTGTCGGGCTGGGCCGCTTGCGGGCCGTGGCTGAAATGCGGGTGGGCGTTGCGCACGGCTGGCGCGCCGTGGGTGGCCCAGCGCGTGTGGGCGATGCCGGTGCCGCCTTCAATGTGGTCTGCCTCTACCTGCGCCATCAGCTCAGACACGCGGTCGGTGCTGCGCGCCCGGCGCAAGCCGCCCTGGGGTTGGCCCAGGCTGGCGGCATGCACCGCCACGCCGCACGAGTCATAGCCCCGGTATTCCAGCCTTTGCAAGCCCTGCACCAGGATGGGAACGATGTTGCGGGTAGAAACGGCGCCGACGATGCCACACATATGAAAACTCCACGAAAAGTGATGGGCGCCATCTTAGGCAAGGGCTTGAAAAATTAATCGATAATTATGTAGACTTATCGGCATAAAATTTCATTAAATATATTTAGCGGAATTTATCTTTGATTTTTATAAATTTATGGAACAAAATTTCCTTGACGCCACCGACCTGAAGCTCCTCGACGCCCTACAACACGACGCCTCGCGCAGCAACCTGGCGCTGGCCGCGCTCTTGCACCTGTCGCCGCCCACCTGTTTGCGCCGCGTCAAGCGCCTGACCGACGCGGGCTGGATTGAGCGCCAAGTGGCGGTGCTGAGCGCAGACCGCTTGGCCGCCCTGCAAGGCCAGGGCTTGAGCGCGTTGGTAGAAGTGACGCTAGACCGCCAGGGCGCCGAACATCTGGACGCCTTTGAAGCCCGCGCCGTGGCCGACGACGCGGTGCAACAGTGCTGGCGTGTGTCGCCGGGCCCCGACTTTGTGCTCGTCATCCAGGCCCGCGACATGCCCGACTATCTGGCGGTAACGCAGCGCCTGCTCACGCAAGACGCCAATGTGCGCAACGTCAAGGCATTTTTCAGCCTCAAGCGGGCCAAGTTCAGCAGCACTTGGCCGCTGGGGCTCATCAGCTAGGCGCCCTGCTTTTGCAGCCAGGCCAGTGCCTGCGCGGGCGCCAGAATCAGCAACCCGTTGACCGGGGGCGCGTCCAGCAAATCCTGGTCGCCACTGACCAACAAAGGCGCTTTCGCCTGCAGCGCTGTGGCGATGAAAAAGTCATCGTCCGGGTCGCGGCAATACGAAGGCGGTTTGTTGGCACCCAAGCCCAAATCGACCCAGTGCGCGCAGGCATCTAGATCGTGGAGCATGCGCTGGCGGTTTTCCAGGCTGATGTAGCGGTCAAACTTGGGACGGTGAATGCGGGTGCGCAACTCCAGCAAAGTAGCGCCCGAGAAAACCAGTTGGTGCTCTGCCAACACAGTGCGCAGCAACTGCGCTGGTGCGCCATGGCCAGATAAGGCCGCGCTGATCAGCACATTGGTATCAAGGACCAGCCGCAGCGTCGCCACTCAAGACTCGTCGCGCAGCAAATCGTCAAGCAGATCGGGGGTCAGACCCGCGCTTTTTGCCTCGTCGGCAATGGCCACCAGGCTGTGTTGCAAGCGGTTGGCATAAAAAGCGCGCATGGCCTCGTAGTCTTGCGCAGACACCATCACGCCGACCACCCGGTCGCGCCGCAAAACGCGCACCGGCTCGCGCTGGGCGGCATCAATAAAGTGCCCGAAGTGGGTTTTGGCCTCGTTGGCGCTCATGTCTTGCATGGCGTAACTCTAGCACCAATCGAACGATTCAATCGAATCGTGCGCAAATCGACGCCGAGCGATGCATGCCATGCTTGCGCGGCTTACTTCGCCAGCTTCTTAGGCCGCGCCCAGTTCGCCAGATTCGTCTGCTTGCCGCGCGCCACGCTCAGGGCGCCTGCGGGCACGTCTTTGGTGATGGTGGAGCCGCCACCCACCGTGGCGCCCGCGCCCAGGGTTACCGGGGCCACCAGCACGCAGTTGCTGCCCACGTGGACATCAGCTTCGATGGTGGTGCGGTGCTTGTTAGACCCGTCGTAGTTGGCGGTGATGCTGCCTGCGCCAAAGTTGACGCGCTCGCCCACGGTGGCGTCGCCCAGATAGGCCAGGTGGTTGGCCTTGGCACCTGCGGCCAGGGTGGAGTTTTTGACCTCGACAAAGTTGCCAATGTGCACTTGCGCGCCCAGCTGCGCACCCGGGCGCAGGCGGGCAAAGGGGCCGATCAGCGCGCCCTCACCCACGCTCGCGCCCTGGGCGCCGCCGTCAATGTGGGTAAAAGGGTGGATGACGGCGTCTGCGGCCACCGTGCAATTGGCCAGCACGCAGTTGGCGCCAATGCGCACGCCGTCGCCCAGCGACACATCGCCCTCGAAGATGCAGTTCACGTCAATTTCCACGTCCATGCCGCACAGCAGGCGGCCGCGCACGTCCAGGCGCGCCGGGTCGGCCAGGCGCACGCCGGCTTCCATCAGCGCCAGCGCTTGGCGGCGCTGAAAGCTGCGCTCCAGCTCGGCCAGTTGCACCGGGCTGTTGATGCCGGCCACTTGCACCGCATCCAGCGTTTTTTGCGCCAGCACGGTCACGCCGTCTTGGGCGGCAAATTTCACAATGTCGGTCAGGTAGTACTCGCCTTGGGCGTTGTTGTTGTCCAGGCGCGCAAGCCAGCGCTTGAGCAGCACAGCGGGCACGGCCATGATGCCGCTGTAGATTTCGGTGATGGCGCGCTGCTGCGCGCTGGCGTCTTTGTGCTCCACGATGGTCTGCACCGCGTCGCCTGCGCGCACCACGCGGCCGTAGCCAGTGGGGTCGGGCAGGTCGATGGTCAAGAGCGCCAGGTGCTGGCCCGCGCACAGGGCAATCAGCGCCTGCAGCGTGTCGGCCTGGGTAAGCGGCACGTCACCCGATAGCACCACCACCACGCCGTCGTCGCCCAGCACGGGCAGCGCCTGCTGCACCGCGTGGCCGGTGCCGAGTTGGGGCTCTTGGCGCACAAACGACAAAGCCAGTGCGCCGCCCTGGCCAGCCAGCGCCGCTTCCACCTGGTCCGCCCCATGGCCGGTAATCACCACCGCCGAGCGCGCCTGCAACTGCTGCGCCGTGGCCAGCACGTGCTGCACCAGCGGCACATGGGCCAGGCGCTGCAGCACCTTGGGCAGGCGGCTTTTCATGCGCGTGCCCTTGCCCGCGGCCATGATGACCACATCGACCGGTGCGGTTTGGGAAGGGGGCGATGCGCTCGCATCTCGGGGCTGAAATAGACTCACAGGCATGCCTTTTCTTCAATATCTTGCGCCTGCGATAAATGCATGGCGATTGCGCAACATTATCCGCGCCCTGTCTTGCACGCTGCTTTTGGGCGCAGTGCTGGGATTGGGCGGTTGCTCGGCGCTGCGCCTGAGCTACAACAACGCGCCCGAGCTCATGCACTGGTGGCTCGATGGCTTTGCCGATTTTGACAAGGCGCAAAGCCAGCGCGTGCGCGCCGACCTGGCGGCCTTGGCCCGCTGGCACCGCCAAGAAGAGCTGCCGCTGCTGGCCGAACTGCTGCAAAACGCCGAAGCCCTGGCCAACCAAACCCAACCCACGGCCGGGCAAATTTGTGCCCTGTATGGGCGCAGCGTGCTGCGCATGGAAGCGCTGGTCGAGCGCGCCCTGCCCGGCGCCGCTGCCGTGGCGCCCACGCTGCAGGCCAGCCAGCTCAAGTCCATGGCAGCCACTTATGAGAAAAACAACCGCAAATGGCGCGAAGAATGGCTTACTACTGACAAAGACGGCATCG
>CANGHQ010000267.1 GCA_947453585.1 Burkholderiales bacterium
GCCGCCCAGCGCAAAACCGCTCACCGCCGCAATCACCGGCTTGCGGATGGAGCGGATGGTTTCCCAGTTGCGCGAGATGTAGTCCGAGCTATAGACGTCGGCAAAGCTGTACTTGGCCATGGCGGCAATGTCTGCGCCTGCGGCAAAGGCTTTTTCGCTGCCGGCAATGACCATGCAGCCAATGGCCGGATCGGCATCAAAACCCTTCAAGGCGTGGCCGAGTTCGTCCATCAACTGGTCGTTCAGCGCATTGAGCTGCTTGGGGCGATTCAGGGTAATGATGGCAACTTTGTCGCCTTCGATACGGGTGGTGATGCATTCGTAAGTCATGATGGAGTACCGATAAGGTGCGCTAGAGTGGTCAACGCGCCACTATAACCAGCGCTCCCCACCCCTTGTTTACAAGCACAACGACTTCGCAGGAAACCCCCATGACCGACAGCACCGTCTTGTTTGAAGCGCGCGGTAGCGTGGCGCTGATTACGCTCAACCGCCCCGCCTCGCTCAACAGCTTTAACCGCACCATGCACCACGACCTGTGGGCTGCGCTGGACCAGGCCGAAGCCGACCCAGCCATCCGCGCCTGTGTGATTACCGGTGCGGGCCGGGGCTTTTGCGCCGGGGCCGACTTGGCGGACTTTGACTTCACGCCAGGCCCCGACATGGTCAAGCGCGCCGACCCCGGCCCGGTGATTGACCAGGCCTTTAACCCCACCACCCGGCGCATCCAGCTGCTGCGCATGCCCTGCGTGGCGGCGGTCAACGGCGTGGCGGCCGGCGCGGGCGCCAGCCTGGCCATGGCCTGCGACATTGCGATTGCTGCGCCCACGGCGAGTTTTATCCAGGCCTTTAGCAAGATTGGCCTGGTGCCCGACGCGGGCGGCAGCTGGCTGCTGGTGGAACGCCTGGGCCTGGCGCGTGCCCTGGCGCTGGCCATGACGGGCGACAAACTGCCAGCAGCCCAGGCCAAAGAGTGGGGCATGATTTGGGACATGGCCGAAGACCCGCTGGCCGCTGCTCTGGCCTTGGCCGAACGCCTGGCCGCCATGCCCACCACCGCGCTGGTAGCCACCCGCGCCCTGCTGCACGGCGCCAGCACCCGGTCTTTGAGCGCGCACCTGGACGTGGAACGCGACACCCAGTCCGCCATGGGCGCCACGCATGACTACATTGAGGGCGTGAAAGCGTTTTTGGAAAAGCGGCCGGCGCAATTTACGGGGAAGTAGGCGGCGCGCACCACAGCGCTGGCGCGGGTCCGTACCGGCGCATGCGCCGTTTTTCGCAGCGCTTTTCAATTGCCATTTTTAAAACAGTATGCTTGAATGGCACACCTGTTTTTGTATGGAGCTGTCGTGCGCCTGTTCACCTTCCTGAGCCGTTTTTTACGGCGCAACCTGCCCGGGCTGATTCCGCTTTTCGTAGTGCTGACACTGTCCAACGGCCCTTCGTGGGCCCAAGGCAACTCCGCAGCCACCGGCACACCCACGTTCATCCTCGACCAGTGCAAGCGCGATGTGCTGGCCTACCAAAAGAACCTGGAAACGGTGCGCAAGTCGCTGGGCGACAAGGCGGCGCAGGAGTTTGCAGACAAGTTCATGACCAAAGAGCAGTGGAACGATTCGCTGCTGCGCGACGGTTATTGCGCCATCGCGCGGGGCCTCAAGGCCAATCGGCTCAATTAAGAAGGCCTAGCGCCAGGAAAGTTAGCGCCTAGGAAGGCCAGCGCCCAGCGGCGCGCCCGGCGTTGGCGATGCGCCAGGTCGTAACCCCCTGTGGCAAGACCAGCGGCAGGCGCAAAAGGCGCTTGTCGCGCGACACCAAGGCGCTGAACCGGCGCTCAGGCCCCAAGAGCAGCGCCAGATCGTCCAACTTGTTCAGCCGCCACGATCCGCCCTGCTCCCGCGCGCCCACGTCAACGCCCAGCCATTCGTCGCCTGCGGCAAAGCCTGCGCTCTCGGCGGCGCCACCACGCAGCACGGCTTTGATCGTGACCGTGCCGTTGGCATCTGCCACGCGCAGGCCCAGGCGCTGCGCCATCTGGGCCGGGTCTTCGTGGACTTGCAGGCCTTGGGCTTGCAGCAGGGTTTTGAGTGGCAGTTCGCGCGCGCTGTGCACCCAGGCTTTGATTTCTTTGGCCCAACTGCGGCCGGTTTGGTCTTGCAGCACCGCCAGCAAATCGGCCTCTGCCATGGGGCCGCCAGCGCAGCGGGTCCACAGGCCGCGCATTACGGCGTCCAACGTGGCCTTGCCCTGGGCGCGCAGGCTCAGGTCCAGGCACAGGGCCACCAGCGCGCCCTTGGTGTAGTAGCTCACCGTGGCGTTGGGCGTGTTTTCGTCTTGGCGGTAGTACTTCACCCAGGCGTCAAAGCTGGCTTGCGCCACAGTTTGCAGCGCGCGGCCGGGGGTTTGCAGCACCTGGTTGGCGGTCTTGGTGAGCAGTTTGAAGTAGCCCGCGTCGTCGATGAGCCCTGCGCGGCGCAGCAGCAAGTCGTCGTAATAGCTGGTAAAGCCTTCAAAAAACCAGAGCAGCTCGGTGTAGTTTTCTTGGGCGTAGTCGTAGCGCGCAAATTCGGCCGGGCGCAGGCGCTTGACGTTCCAGGTGTGAAAGTATTCGTGGCTGATCAGGCCCAAGAGCGTGGTGTAGCCGTCGCTGGTTTTGGCGTCATACAGGCGCGGCAAGTCGCGCCGGGCGGCAATCAGCGCGGTGGAATTGCGGTGCTCCAGGCCGCCATAGCTGTCGTCCACGGCATTCAAAAAGAACACATAGTGGGCAAACGGCGCCTTGTCGGCCAAGTGCTTGGCCGCAGGATCACCCTCGGCGTGCCAAAACTGCAACTGGGTTTCGCAGATTTTTTGGGTGTCGCGCAGCAGGCGCTCGCCGTCAAACGAGGGCAAGGCGCCAGCCACCACCAAACGGTGGGGCACGCCGCAGGCGTTAAAAGTGCCGCTCCAAAACGCGCCCATTTCCACCGGGCAGTCGGCCAGCTCGTCATAGTCTGCCGCTTGGTAGCGGCCAAAGCCGGCTTTATCCACATCCATGGCGTGCAAGCCCGTGGCCACGTTCCAACCCTGCATGCCGGGGTGGCGCACGATATCAATGGCGTGGGGCTGATCCGTGGCGCCGTCGGCCATTAGGCACAGGCTGGTGGCGTTAAAAAAGCCGCGCACGCTGTCGAGCCAACTGGTGCGCACCGAGTTGTCCAGGGCGTAGACCTCGTACTGCACTTGCAGCGGCTGGGCGCTGTCGCACTGCACTTGCCAGGTGGCTTTATCGAGCTGCGAGGCGTCCAGGGGGCGGTTGTTTTGGCGGCATTGCAGGTTTTGCAGGTGCTTGGAAAACTCGCGCACCATGTAGCTGCCCGGAATCCACACCGGCAAGCGCAAGGTTTGCGCGGCGGCGGGCTGGGCAATCGTCATGGTCACGCGCCACAGGTGCGCTTGCAGGCTGGCGGCTTCAAGGTGGTAGTGCACCGCCCAGGGTGCGGCTTGTGCGCTGCGCATCAGCCCTTGGCGGCTTCGGCCAGCATTTGCTCGACTTTTTTGCTGTCTACCGCGCCGGGCACGCGGGCACCGTTGGTGAACAGCAAAGTGGGCGTGCCGGTGATCTTGTACTTGCGCCCAATTTCTACGTTGCGCGCCAGGGCGCCGGTGTCGCAGGTGGCGGACGCGCTAGACGCGGTTTGGTCACGCAGCATCCAGTCTTGCCAGGCCAGGGCGCGGTCTTTGGCGCACCAGATGGCTTTGGATTTTTCGGTGGAGTCCGCCCCCAAGATGGGATACAAAAACAGGTAAATCGTGACGTTGTCCACCTTTTGCAGATCGCGCTCAAAGCGCTTGCAGTAGCCGCAGTTGGGGTCTTCAAACACGGCAA
>CANGHQ010000268.1 GCA_947453585.1 Burkholderiales bacterium
GCGGGCGTGTTGCTGACCGAAGGCTGCCGTGGCGAAGGCGCGATTTTGCGCAACGCCAATGGCGAGCGCTTCATGGAGCGTTACGCACCAGCCTACAAAGACTTAGCGCCCCGTGACTACGTGTCGCGCTGCATGGACCAGGAAATCAAGGAAGGCCGCGGCTGCGGTCCGAACAAGGACTACATCAACCTCGACATGACCCACCTGGGCGCCGAGACCATCATGAAGCGCCTGCCTTCGGTGTTGGAGATTGGCCACAACTTCGCCAACGTCGACATCACCAAAGAGCCTATCCCCGTGGTGCCCACCATCCATTACCAAATGGGCGGGATTCCGACCAACATCAACGGCCAAGTGGTGGTGCAAGACGCAGACAACAAGAGCCAGGTTGTCAACGGCCTGTACGCGGTGGGCGAATGCTCCTGCGTCAGCGTGCACGGCGCCAACCGCCTGGGCACCAACTCCTTGCTCGACCTCTTGGTGTTTGGCCGCGCTGCCGGCAACCACATTGTCGAATTTGCGAAGAACAGCAAAGAGCACAAGCCCCTGCCCGCCACCGCCGCTGACGCCACTATCGCCCGCCTGGCGCGCCTGGACAACGCCACCGAAGGCGAATACGCCCAAGACGTGGCCAACGACATCCGCGCGGCCATGCAGCAACACGCTGGCGTGTTCCGCACCCAAGCCACCATGGACGAAGGCGTAGCCAAGATCGCCGAACTGCGCGAGCGCGTCAACAAGATCGGCCTCAAGGACAAGTCCAAAGTCTTCAACACCGCCCGCATCGAAGCGCTTGAAGTAGAAAATCTGATCGAAGCCGCGCAAGCCACCATCGTGTCAGCCGCTGCCCGCCACGAGAGCCGTGGCGCCCACACCGTCAACGACTACGGCGACACGCCCGAGCACCCCAACGGCCGCAACGACACTGAGTGGCACAAGCACACCCTGTGGCACAGCGCATCCAACAGCCTGACTTACAAGCCAGTGCAGATGAAGCCCCTGACGGTTGAGAGCGTTGAGCTCAAGACCCGTACCTTCTAAATCGAAACCAGCGAGCACATTCCATGTCCCTACGCACCTTCTCCATTTACCGGTACGACCCTGATAAGGATGCCAAGCCTTACATGCAGACCATCGAGGTCGAGCTTGACGGCTCCGAGCGCATGCTGCTTGACGCCCTGATGAAGCTCAAAGCGGTTGACCCCACGATTTCGTTTCGCCGCTCCTGCCGCGAAGGCGTGTGCGGGTCGGACGCGATGAACATCAATGGCAAAAACGGCCTGGCCTGTTTGACCAATATGCGCACCCTGCCGGGCACCATCGTGCTCAAGCCCCTGCCCGGCCTGCCGGTGATCCGCGACATGATCGTGGACATGACGCAGTTCTTCAAGCAGTACAACTCGATCAAGCCCTACCTGATCAACGACAACGTGCCGCCCGAGAAAGAGCGCCTGCAAAGCCCCGAAGAGCGCGAAGAGCTCAACGGCTTGTACGAGTGCATCTTGTGCGCCAGCTGCTCCACCAGCTGCCCGAGCTTCTGGTGGAACCCGGACAAGTTTGTCGGCCCCGCAGGTTTGCTACAGGCCTACCGCTTTATCGCCGACAGCCGCGACGAAGCCACCGCCGAGCGCCTAGACAACCTAGAAGACCCGTACCGCCTGTTCCGCTGCCACACCATCATGAACTGCGTTGACGTTTGCCCCAAAGGGCTGAACCCGACCAAGGCGATTGGCAAGATCAAGGAAATGATGGTTTTGCGTGCGGTCTAAGCAGTGACCCAAGTCGTTCAAACCGGTGATGAGCTGCTCGACGAGCGTGCTCTGAGCAAATTGCGCTGGCGCTGCCGCCGCGGTTTGCTGGAAAACGACTTGTTTATTGAGCGCTTTTTCAATCGCTTTGACAAAGCCCTCAATGTCCGCCAGGCGGACGCGCTGGGGGTGCTGATGGATTTGAGCGACAACGATTTGCTGGACCTGTTTTTGGCACGTAAATCGCTTGCGCAGATGGAGGCCACGCTTGACAGCGCAGACCTCCATGAAATTTTGAAAATGGTTAGAGAAACTCGTTGAAAGGTTCCGAGATGAAATTAGCTGACAACAAAGCCACGATGTCCTTTAGCAACGGCAGCGCCAGTGTGGATCTGCCGGTCTACAGCGGCAGCATCGGCCCCGATGTGATCGACATTCGCAAGCTCTATGCCCAAACCGGCATGTTCACCTACGACCCGGGCTTTTTGTCCACCGCAGCCTGCCAGTCGGCCATCACCTATATCGACGGCGACAAGGGCGAGTTGCTCTACCGCGGCTACCCCATTGAGCAATTGGCCACCAACTGCGACTTCATGGAAACCTGCCATTTGCTACTGTACGGCAACCTGCCTGACGCCGCTGGCAAGGCGGCATTCACCAAGCGCGTGACCCAGCACACCATGGTCAACGAGCAGATGCAGTTCTTCTTGCGCGGTTTCCGCCGTGATGCGCATCCCATGGCCATCATGACCGGCTTGGTGGGCGCCCTGTCGGCCTTCTACCACGACAGCACCGACATCAACAACCCTGAGCACCGCGAAATCTCGGCCATCCGCCTGATCGCCAAGATGCCCACGCTGGTGGCAATGGCCTACAAATACAGCGTTGGCCAGCCCTTTATGTACCCCAAAAACGAGCTCAGCTACGCTGGCAACTTTTTGCACATGATGTTTGCCACACCGTGCGAGCCCTATGTGGTGAACCCGGTAATCGAACGCGCGCTGGACCGCATCTTTGTGCTGCACGCCGACCACGAACAAAACGCGTCCACCTCCACGGTGCGCTTGTGCGGATCGTCGGGCACCAACCCGTTTGCCGCCATCGCAGCGGGCGTGGCCTGCCTGTGGGGCCCCGCACACGGCGGCGCCAACGAGGCCTGCCTGAACATGCTCGAAGAAATCCAGGCCATGGGCGGTGTGTCCAAGGTCGGTGAATTCATGAACCAGGTGAAGGACAAGAACTCTGGCGTCAAGCTCATGGGCTTTGGCCACCGCGTTTACAAAAACTACGACCCGCGCGCCAAATTGATGCAGGAAACCTGCAACGAAGTGCTGGCCGCCCTGGGCCTGGAAAACGACCCGCTGTTCAAGCTGGCCAAGGCGCTGGAAAAAATCGCCCTGGAAGACGACTACTTTGTCTCGCGCAAGCTTTACCCCAATGTGGACTTCTACTCGGGCATCGTGCAACGCGCCATCGGCATTCCAGTGAAGTTGTTCACCGGTATTTTTGCCCTGGCACGCACCGTGGGCTGGATCGCCCAGCTCAACGAAATGATTGGCGACCCCGAATACAAAATCGGCCGCCCTCGCCAGTTGTTCACCGGTGCAGAACGCCGCGACGTGGTGGAAATCGCCAAGCGCTAATCCCGCCTGCGAATTCGCTCTAATGCCCCGCTCTGCGGGGCATTTTTCATGCTGGACTGTGCGCATAAAATGCCAGCCCGCACACAAGGAAATTCCATGGGCCGCACCCTGTACGACAAGATCTGGGACGAACACGTCGTCCACACCGAAGAAGACGGCACCGCCATCCTCTACATCGACCGCCATCTGGTCCACGAAGTGACCAGTCCCCAGGCCTTTGAAGGCCTGCGCGAGGCCGGGCGCAAAGTCTGGCGCGTGAGTTCCATCGTGGCCACCGCCGACCACAACACGCCCACCACAGGCTGGGAGCTGGGCTACGACGGCATCACCGACCCAGTCAGCAAAGAACAAATCACCACACTGGACAGCAACATGGCCGAGTTCGGCTCTGCCGCATTCTTCCCGTTCATGTCTAAGCGCCAAGGCATCATCCATGTGATTGGCCCTGA